>CBDUZB010000045.1:0-11943 GCA_965371605.1 uncultured bacterium | reverse complement strand
AATCCGGCAAAAATATTTTAAATTAGGGGTTGTAATGAGTATTCTTGATAAATTCTTTACGGGTGATAAAAAAATAAAAGCAAAAAAAATATTAAAGATTGTAGGGGAAATTGTTTTTCTTTTGTTACTTTTATTTTTACTTGGGTTATTTGGAATTAACCAATTAATGAGTGTGCTTGTGCATGGCAGAAAATCAGTTATGGTTCCGAATTTGATGGGAAAAACTATAGAAGAAGCGGTGGATATTTTAAGTGAGGAAGATTTGTATTTAAAAAAAGAAGCGGAACAATATAGTCGTTCTATGCCTCCGGGTTATATAATTTTTCAATCTCCTTCTGCCGGTAATACAATGAAAGAAAAAAGGGTGGTCAAGGTAATTATTAGTCAAGGGGGAGAAGTAGTTTTTGTTCCGGATACAGTAAGTAAAGGTTTACGCAGTGCGGAAATTATATTAAGAGAGGCAGGGTTATCTCGGGGAGAACAAACAAGAGAATATTCTATTAAAATACCCAGGGATTCAATAATTTCGCAGGATCCTCTTCCCCACACTACTGTAGAAAAAGGGATGCTGATTAATCTGGTAGTTAGTGATGGGCCTCCCGGAGAAGGGGCTTTATTAATGCCCGATATAATTGGTAAAAACATTAAAGAAGCTATGGAAATACTTCAGCAGTGGAATTTGATTGTTGAAAAAATTAATAGGGAGGAAGAGAATAAATATGCTGTTGATACTGTGATTGCTCAAAATCCCCAACCGAACACTCTAATAGAAGAAGATAATAAAAAAGTATTTTTAACCATAAGTATTAAAGAAGGAACAAAAGTTTCTTCCCTTAGGAAAGAAACTAAATTTATTTATTATGAAGTTTCTCAAGGGATGTTTGATAAACATTTACGTATAATACTTGTGGATGATTCAGGGGAAAGAACAGTCTATGATAAGATTCATCCGCCGGGTACAAAGATAAATATTCCTGTTGAAGTCGTCGGAAAAGGTAAAGCTAAAATATATGTTAATGATATTCTAATGGTAGAAAAGGATTTGTGACGCTATGGTGAAAATTGCTCCTTCCATTTTGACTTGTGATTTTAGTGATTTAACTCAAGAAATTGCAAAAGTGGAAAAAGAAAATGTAGATATGTTGCACCTGGATATTATGGATGGACATTTTGTTCCTAATATTTCTTTTGGGCCGATGGTAGTAAAATCTTTGCGTCCAAAAACGGATTTATTTTTTGATGTGCATTTAATGATTGAGAATGCAGATGAATTTTTAGTGCCCTTTAGCGAAGCCGGAGCAGATCTTATTACGGTGCATATTGAGGCATGTAGAGATTTGAGAAATACTGTAAATAAAATTAAAAGTCTTGGTAAAAAAGTAGGTGTATGTTTAAATCCGGATACTCCTATTGAGAAGGTAGTGAAGTTTTTACCGGAGTTGGACATGGTAATGTTGATGAGCGTTTTTCCGGGTTTTGGAGGGCAGGGATTTATTTGCTCCGTACTTAAAAAAATAGAAAAATTAAAAGCGATAATAGAAAAGGAGAAACTAAATCTGGATATTGAGGTTGATGGTGGTATAAATATTAAAACGGCGGCACAGGCAGTTTCCTCCGGAGCAAACATATTAGTTGTTGGTTCAGCTATTTATCAGGCAGAAAATTTAGGGCAAACAATAAAATACTTAAAAAATCTTTCCCATTAAATTAGTTGACAGAATTGATTTTTTAGGATATCATAAATATTTATAAATTTGAAGAAGGAGGGTGTTTGATGAGTGTAATAATAAGAATGAAACGAGTAGGTGTAAAGAAAAAACCACATTATAGGATAGTCGCTGTGGATGCCAGGAAAAGAGACACGGGAAAAGTTTTAGAAGTTTTGGGGCAATATGACCCAAGAAAAGTGTTAAATTCCGAGAAAGTAAAGGTGAATAAAGAAAGAGTTATTTATTGGTTGTCCTGCGGAGCGGTTCCTTCGGGGACAGTGAGTAGTTTTTTAAGTAAGGTTGAGGGTATTAGTATTAAAAAAAAATGGATTAAAAAAAAGTTGCCCAAAAAATCTAAGAAAGCCGGCAAAGATAAATAAAGCTAGTTCTCAGGAGAGAAATAATGGTAGAACTTTTATTGTATCTGGCAAAGTTGTTGGTAAATAAACCTGAAGAAGTAAAGGTTACAGAAATAAAAAGAGAAAAGAGTATCACTTTGGAGTTAGTAGTTAATTCGAATGATTTTGGAAGAATAATTGGGAAAGAGGGTAGAACGATAAAGGCAATAAGGACTATTATTAATGCTGCTTCTGTAAAACAGGAAAAAAAAGTTATAGTAGAACTTGTGGAGTAAAACAAAATATAGCCTGATTTTCTTTGATAATCAATAGATAAATAATAATGAATAATAAAATGGATGATAAAATTTTTTATGTGGATGAGTTGCTTGGATTGAATGTCTTTTCCGAAGATAAAAAGAAATTAGGGGTTATTACCCGGGTTTGGAAAACGGCAGCAAATGATGTGTATGTAGTAAAAAACGACGAAAAAGAGATACTTGTTCCTGCATTAAAAAAAGTGGTTAAAAAGATAGACCTTGATAAGAGGGAAATGATAATTTGTCTTTTAGAAGGATTAGATGAATTATAAAAATAAGTTGATATTTGATGTTTTGACTATATTTCCGGATATGTTTACCGGCCCTCTTACCGAAAGTATTATTAAACGGGCTCAAGAAAAGAAAATTGTACAAATAAATTTACATAATTTAAGAAATTATACGACAGATAAACATTGCCTTACCGATGATTATGCTTATGGGGGCGGGGCGGGAATGATTATGAAGCCCGAACCCATTTTTTGCGGGGTCGAAAAAATATTAGCCGAACGGACTAAAGGGGAAAGAAAGATAAAAACCAGTGATATCCGTGTAATTTTGATGTCTCCTCAGGGGAAACAATTTACTCAGGGATTGGCAGAAGAATTAAAAAGTGCAAAATGCTTGATTTTAATTTGTGGCCATTATAAAGGGGTGGATGAGAGGGTTAAGACATTAATTACCGATGAAATTTCGATTGGGGATTATGTTTTGACCGGTGGAGAATTGCCGGCAATGGTCTTAATTGATGCGGTAACGCGTTTAATTCCCAAAGTGGTAAGGAAACAGGAATCAGTAAAGAAAGATTCCTTTTCAGGGCGATTGCTTGATTATCCCCATTATACACGGCCGGAATCTTTTAGAGGTTTGAAAGTGCCGGAAGTTCTTTTGTCCGGAAATCATAGCCGGATAGAAAAATGGAATAAAACTGAAGCATTAAAAAACACTTTTGCTCAAAAACCGGGACTTTTAGAGAAAATCAGGAAAAGCAAAGAAGAAAAGAAAATATTAGCAGGGTTTAAATTGACTTCCGAAAAAAAGAATAAATGATAGTAATAAATCAAAACTAATTTTTATTTAAGAGAAAGGAGTGGGGAAATGAGTTTAATAAGAACATTAGAAAAGAATGTATTAAAGGAGATGTTTAAAGAAAATATTCCTTCTTTTAAGTCCGGGGATAGATTAAAGGTTCACATAAAAGTGGTGGAAGGTGAAAACAAAAGAATTCAGATTTTTGAGGGGGATGTGATTCGTCGAAAAAATCAAGGGTTAGGCAGTACTTTTACCGTACGCAAAATGTCAGGGGGAATAGGGGTGGAAAGAACTTTTCTTCTTCATTCTCCTAATTTGGATAAAATTGAAGTCGTTAGACTTGGGAAGGTAAGGAGAGCAGCTCTTTATTATTTGAGGAAGAGAATAGGTAAAGCTGCCCGAATCAAAGAAAAGAAATAAAACCGGTAAATCAAATGAAAAAAATCCCGGAGTTATTTGTTTTTGACCGAAAAATAAGGCGAAAAGGGTTTCAATTGTTGGCTGGGTGTGATGAGGCGGGGCGGGGCCCTTTAGCAGGCCCTTTAGTGGCGGCAGTGGTAGTATTACCGGTTGATTTGTATATTCAGGATTTAAATGATTCTAAAAAACTAACTGCAAAAAAAAGGGAAAAATTATTTCAGGTTATTTCCACTCATTGTCTCGGTATGGGGATTGCAATTGTTGACGAAGAAACGATTGACCGATTAAATGTTTTTAATGCTACTTATTTTGCGATGAGACAGGCTTTTAATAATATGAATTTTGTGTCTGATTGTTTATTAGTTGATGGAAATAATATTATTTCAGGAATAGATGTTTATCAGGAGAGTATTGTCGGTGGTGATGGGAAGAGTGCTGTTATCGCCGCAGCCTCTATCGTGGCTAAAGTAACAAGGGATAGGATTATGCAAGAGATGAACGGTAAATATCCCGGTTATGATTTTGCCCGCAATAAAGGATACGGAACAAAAAGTCATATGGAAGCCATTAGCAAATATGGTCCTTGTGTTATACATCGTAAAACTTTTCAACCGGTAAAGAGTTTAATATGGGAGACAAACACTTACAACTTGGTAGGGATGGAGAAAAAGTAGCGGTAGAATATTTACGTAAGCAAAAATATAAAATAATTTGTGAAAATTATTGTTCAAAGTTGGGGCAAATAGATATTATTGCCCGGGATAAAGATACGATTGCCTTTGTAGAGGTTAAATACAGGACTTCTAATTGGTTTGGCTTTCCTCAAGAAGCGATAGACAAAAAAAAACAAAATCAAATAGCGAAATCTGCCTTGTGTTATATCAAAAAAAATAAGATTGCTCATAATAATTTACGGTTTGATGTGGTTTCTATTTGTGGTAATACGGTGGATTTGATAAAAAATGCTTTTCTTTTAGATGAAAAATATATTTATTGAATCTTTTAAAATATTTTTTATTTCCTGCCATATTTATCCTGCAGCATAAAAATGGATGGCGTTGATATTTTTGAGAAAAAGGATGTTTCATGTTTGATACTCATGCCCATTTATCCAGCAAAGATTTTGATGAAGACCGGGGAAAAATCATAAAAGAAGGAATAAAAAGAGGTGTTACCGGAATTATTTGTCTTTATTCCGACTTCAAGGAAGAAAACCTGGAAGATTTTTTTAAATTGATCGAAAACTATAATTTTATTTATGGAGCAATTGGTATTCATCCTCATCAGGCGGTAATTCATAACGAAATCTGGCAAAGTTTTGAAAATTCATTAAAAAGACCGGAAATAATTGCTCTGGGGGAAATAGGA
Source organism: uncultured bacterium (assembly GCA_965371605.1). GTDB lineage: Bacteria > CBDUZB01 > JAGLHV01 > JAGLHV01 > JAGLHV01 > JAGLHV01. The sequence continues at coordinate 6,756 of CBDUZB010000045.1, read as the reverse complement.
TTGGATTACTATTATAAAAATTCTTCTCCGCTTGTTCAAAAGGAAGTTTTCCGAAAACAGTTACAATTAGCTAAGTTATTTAAATTGCCGGTGGTTATTCACAGTCGTGATTCAATGGAAGATACTTTGCAAATAATCAAAGAGGAAAAAATTAGTTCAGGGGTAATGCATTGTTTTTCCGGTAATAAAGAAGAATTAAAGAAGTGTTTGGAATTGGGCTTTTATATTTCTCTTTCAGGGATAGTAACTTTTACTAAGGCGAAAATGATGAAAGAAATTGGCGGATTAATTCCAATAAATAGATTGTTGTTAGAGACGGATGCTCCTTATCTTGCTCCTCAACCGGTAAGGGGAAAAAGAAATGAACCTTCTTTCATAGAACATACTTATAGGGAAGTTGCTTTAATTCGGGGGATTTCTTTATCAGAGTTGGAAAAGAGTACTCTGCAGAACGTTAAAGACCTGTTTAATATTTAAGAATAAAGAGAAAGAAATGAAAATAGGGAATACTAAAATTAAAATTGTTCCGAAGAATATATTTAAACATTCTGTAGAGGCAATAGTGGCCTTTACCGATAGTGATTTAGTGTTAAATGAGAAAGAAATGTCTTTTATTCGGAAGGGGAATGTTTTTGCCGGGATTAAGAAGAAATTTGTTGTGGGTAAAGCCATAGCTTTACCTATAAATAAAGTACCGATTAAATATGTGATTTGTACTGTTCTTAAAAATAAAAATTTTGAAATTAGTAAAGAGAAAATAAAGTTTGCTATAAGGGATGTTTTAAAGGTAGCAGAAGAAAAGAAAATTAAATCCATTGCTTTTTCGGTTTTATGGATTCAAGAAGAAATATCTTTAAAAGAGTTTTCCCGGATAATGATTGAGGAAATATCAAAGTATTTAGAAAAGAAGCCTTTTTTAAAGGAAATTGTTTTTATTCTTCCGGACAAAAAAAAATCTTTTGCCTTCAGGGAATTAGTAACTGATTGTATCGGTTATATAGAAAGGGAAAAAGGGACATATCCCATTCCCACTGTGGATGTTATTATTGAGTTAAAAGAAAAGCTCGTTTTAATTAAAAGAAAAAATCCTCCTTATGGTTGGGCAATTCCCGGGGGATTTGTGGAATATGGTGAAAGTTTGGAAGCAGCTGCAGTTAGGGAAGCAAAAGAGGAAACAAACTTATCTTTGCAAAATCTTTTTCAATTTCACACTTATTCCGAACATGGCAGGGACCCCAGATTTCATACTATTTCTACGGTTTTTATTGCTCAGGGAAAAGGAAATCCTGAAGCAAAAAGTGATGCGCTGGATTTGGGGTTATTTAGCCTGCAAGATTTACCCGAAAAATTTGCTTTTGACCACAAAAAAATAATTAGTGATTATTTTAATTTCAAAAAAAACAGTCTTGCTTTGTAGTTGGGGTACAGATTAAAGTGTGACAAAGGGTAGTAATGGGGTGGTTGGGATGAGGACTAATGATATAAGCGGGAAGAAAGAAATTTTTTCCTGGGCAATGTATGATTTTGCTAACTCCGCATTTGCTACAACGATTTTGGCAGTGGTTTTTAATGTTTATTTTGCTACGGTAGTAGTTGGGGCCGGTGGGGCAAGAATTTTAGGTTTTAATTTGCCCGGGGATGTGCTTTGGGGGTATGTAGTTTCCTTTTCGATGATTTTAGTTTGTTTGAGTAGTCCTATTCTGGGAGCAATAGCTGATTTTTCACGGACAAAAAAGAAATTCCTTTTTTTTTATTGTTGTCTGGGTAGTTTATTTACCGCATTATTATTTTTTGTACAGAAGGGTGATTATTTTGTCGCAATAATTTTTTTCATTATAGCCAATCTTGGATTTTCCGGAGGGAATGTGTTTTACAATGCTTTTCTTCCGGAAATTGCTAATAAGAAAAATGTAGGAAGAATTTCCGGTTTGGGTTGGGCATTGGGATATTTGGGAGGGGGATTGTGTCTTCTCCTGAATTTAGGAATGATTCAAAGCCCTCAATTGTTTGGTATACCGGAGAAAAATTTTTTACCGGTAAGAATAAGTTTGTTAAGTGTGGGAGTTTGGTGGATTTTATTTGCTTTACCTATTTTTTTCTGGACAAAAAAAGAAAATAAGAGTCAGTCTGTTCGATCTTTATTAAGTTATATCGGTATTGGGTTCAGCAGGCTTAAATCTACTTTTAAAAAAATAAAAAATTATAAACAACTTACCAGATTTTTAATATCGTATTTAATTTATAACGACGGCATTCAAACTGTAATTGTGATGGCGGCTGTTTTTGCCGGGAAGGAATTAGGAATGCTTCAGGGAGAGATAATTAAATGTTTTCTCCTAATTCAGGGGGTTGCTTTCCTGGGAGCACTTTTATTTGGATATTTGGCAGATAAAATAAACATAAAAATTTCTTTAGTTATAACCCTTTTTATTTGGTGTGCAGTAGTTGTTTGGGCTTTTTTTATACGTTCGAAAATAGAATTTTGGATTTTAGGTTGTGTGGTAGGCCTTATTTTGGGAGGAAGTCAATCAGCCAGCCGTTCTCTTTTTGCGGTTTTTGTCCCTTCGGAAAACAGTGCTGAATTTTTTAGTTTTTTTGCCATAAGCGGTAAATTTTCCAGTATTCTGGGTCCTTTTGTTTATGCACTATTAGGGCAGATTTTTAATTCCAGCAGGATTTCGATTTTATCCCTTTTGGTTTTTTTTCTGGTAGGATTGTTTATTTTGTACTTTGTGGATGAAGAAAAAGGGTTTTTAGAAAGTGAAAATTCTATTTTATGAGAATAAAATCTTGACATTACTCCCAAATTTCAAATACTTGACCTTTGATATTAAAAATGATATAATCCAAAACTATGCGAAAAGATTATCATCAAAAAAAAGAAAGTACAGCAGGAATTTTAAATAAGGAAAAAATTCCGGCCCATATTGCTATCATAATGGATGGTAATGGAAGGTGGGCTCAGCAAAAAGGATTTCCCAGGTTTTTGGGTCATAGAAAAGGAGCAGAAAGGGTCAAAGAAATAGTTAAAATTTGCCGTAATATAGGGGTTCGTTTTTTAACCCTTTATGTTTTTTCTTCGGAAAATTGGTCTCGTCCGGCAAAGGAGATAAGGGTATTAATGGTTTTGTTAAGGGAATTTCTTCTAAAAGAGGAAAAAGAGTTTAAAAAGAATAAGGTTAAATTGATTGTTTCAGGAAAAACTGATCGGCTGTCTTCTAAGACGCAAAAAGTATTGGAAAAAGTAATGAAAGCGACTGACTCTGATTCTTTTGAGATTGTTTTGAATCTAGCTCTAAATTACGGTGGACGGGAGGAAATTGTCGAAGCAACTAAGAAAATTGCAGCCGATGTTTTGGCAAAGAAATGCCGGTTGTCAGAAATAGATGAAGGGTTTTTTAGATCTTATTTATATAGTGCCGACTTACCTGATCCGGATTTGTTGATTCGAACGGGAGGGGATATGAGGATTTCTAATTTCTTGCTCTGGCAGATTGCTTATACTGAGATACACATAACTTCTGTTTTATGGCCGGATTTTTCTAAAGACGAATTAATTAAAGCAGTGAGGGATTATCAAGAAAGAGATAGAAGGTTCGGAGGAGTATAAGAGATGGGTTTAGTGAAAAGAACAATAACCGGCTTAATAGGTATTCCTATATTACTTCTAATTATTTGGTGGGGATATGTGCCCTTTTTATTTCTGGTTTGTGGAATAGTAGCCCTATCCTTATTAGAGTTTTATCACTTAGCTCAAAGGCAGGGTTTTAAGCCGTTTAGGTTTTTGGGTACTCTTTGTGGAGTGTTTTTGGTAATCCTTCTTTTTTTAAATGATGCTAAATTAGGTATAACAGCCGGGGGGGAAGAAAATAGTTTGCTGATTACTTCTTTTCTACTGCTTTTCTTTGTTATAAGAATAATTAAGGGTGAAACAGAAGGAACTATTTCTGCTATTGGGATAACCATTTTAGGGGTTTTTTATGTGGCTTGGTTTTCCGGATATTTGATTTTAATAAGAAACTTAAGGCCTTACGGCATGCAATATACTTATATTTTATTTCTTACTATCTGGATTTTAGATACGGCGGCTTATCTGGGAGGCGTAAAATATGGCCGGCATAAACTGGCAAAATCAGTAAGCCCTCATAAGACGATAGAAGGTTCAATTGCCGCCATTATTTTTGCACAGATAACTCTTTTTATTACTAAGTGGTGTTTTTTTGATTCATTGCGATATTGGGATTGTTTCATTATTGCTTTGATTTTGGGAATAGGGGCACAATTAGGGGATTTAGGCGAATCTTTGATAAAGAGAGATGCAGGGGTAAAAGATTCTGGAAATCTCTTGCCCGGGCACGGAGGAGTTTTAGATAGATTTGACAGTTTCTTTTTTGCTGCTCCGATGCTTTATTATTATTTACGATTTTTTGTACAACATAATTATTAAAAGTGAGGGGTTATGAAAATAATTTCTATTTTAGGATCTACCGGGTCGATTGGAGTAAATACCTTGAGGGTAATAAAATACCTGGGTGAAGGATATAAGGTTGTTGGTTTGACCGCTCGGCGAAACGTTAATTTGTTGGTTAAACAAATTAAAGAGTTTAAGCCGGAAATAGTTGCTTTGATGGATGAGGGGAAAAGTAAAGAGTTAGAAAAAAAACTTTCCAAAATTAATTATAAACCCCCACATATTTTTTACGGACTGAAAGGGTTGATTAAAGTAGCAACTTATAAAAGGAGTAATTTTTTAGTTTCTTCTTTAGTCGGGGCTGTGGGTTTAATTCCCACTTTGGAAGCGATAAGAAAAAAAAAGACTATTGCTTTGGCTAACAAAGAAATATTAGTTATGGCCGGGGAAATTATTATCAAGGAAGCGTTAAAATATAAAACCCAAATACTTTCTTTGGATAGTGAACATAGTGCTATTTTCCAATGCCTTAGGGGGGAAAAAAAGAAGGAAATAAAAAAAATAATTCTTACTGCTTCGGGAGGGCCTTTTTATCGTTTTTCTCCCCAATCCTTAAAAAAGGTAACTGTGGCGGAGGCGTTAAATCATCCTACCTGGTCTATGGGAAAAAAAATTAGCATAGATTCCGCCACTTTAATGAATAAAGGGTTAGAGTTAATAGAGGCTCACTACCTCTTTGGTATTGATATAGAAAAGATTCAGATACTGGTTCATCCTCAAAGCATAATTCATTCTATGGTTGAATTTGTCGATGGGTCGGTCATTGCTCAATTGGGAATTACAGATATGCGACTGCCGCTTCAATTTGCGTTGACTTATCCCCATCGCCGGAAAAACAATTTTCCTGCTTTAAATTTGGAAAAATTAGGTTCTCTTTCTTTTGCTAAACCGGATTTTAAGCGATTTCCCTGTTTACGCTTAGCCATTAAAGCGGCCCGTAAGGGCGGAAGTATGCCTACGGTATTAAATGCTGCTAATGAGATAGCTGTTGATGCTTTTTTAAATAAAAAAATCAAATTTATGGATGTTCCTGCTTTAATTCAGCATGCAATGAATAAACATAAATTAATTATCAGTCCAGGCCTGGAAGATATTTTAGCAGTAGATTCCTGGACCAGGAATAAAATAAAGGAGGCAATAAATTGATTTCCATTTTGGCTGTTGTATTTACTTTTAGTGTGGTTATATTTTTTCATGAATTAGGTCATTTTTTAGTGGCTAAAAAACTTGGGGTTTGGGTAAAGAAATTTTCATTGGGTTTTGGCCCGGAACTTTTAGGTAAAACTATAAAAAATACGAGATATCGCCTGTCTCTGATTCCTTTTGGAGGATATGTAAAAATGGCAGGAGATGAGCCTGGGGAAAAAAGAGAAGGAGTTAGAAGTGAATTTCTTTCGCAATCATGGTGGAGAAGGATCTTGATTGTTCTTGCCGGGCCGGTAATGAATTTTTTGCTAGCGGTAGTGATTTTTTCTTTAGTTTTTTATATTTGGGGAAAACCGCAGGTAGTAAAAGAAGCAATAATCGGTGAAGTTATAGAGGGTTTTTCTGCTCAGGAAGCAGGCATAGAAAAAGGGGATAGGATTGTTAGTATAGATGGAAAAGAAGTTAGTGAATGGGAGGACGTCGTAGAAATTGTTCATCCTAGTAAGGAAAAAACATTACATATAAAGATTTTACGCGGGAACAAAGAGCTAGAATTTTTAGTTGCATCTCGGATAGATCAGGATAGAGGTGTAGCATTAATTGGAATTGCAGCTAAAGTTGAGATGGAAAAAATAGGTTTTTTCCGCTCTTTTTTTGAAGGGACAAAACAGACGATTATGTGGACTGGTTTTATCTTAAAATCTATTGGTTCAATGTTTAGCAGAGTAGGTGGAGTCAATCTTTCCGGTCCTTTAGGTATTGGACAAATGGTGGCAGAAGTATCCAAAACAGGTTGGGAAAACTTCCTTTCGTTAATAGCCTTGATTAGTCTTAATATTGGTTTATTTAATCTTTTTCCTATTCCCATTTTAGATGGTGGACAGATGGTATTTTATTTATGGGAAGGTTTAACCGGAAAGCCATTGAGTGAAAAGAAAATAAGAGTTGCTCAAATGGTGGGCCTTAGTATTTTAATGGTAATTTTTATTTTTGCTATGCAATGTGATATATCCAGATGGAGAAACGGGTGGGGAAATTAACACGTAGGGTAAAAATAGGGAAACTTGATATTGGAGGAGGCAGTCCTGTTTTAGTGCAGTCAATGACTAAAACAGATACCAGGGACGTTGCCTCTACAG
>CBDUZB010000044.1:0-12177 GCA_965371605.1 uncultured bacterium | reverse complement strand
TTAAAAGAAAAAATAAAAGTTTTTTTAATGGAATCAGGACATCAAGTAAAGGATTTTGGCTGTTTTAATCAACAATCCTGTGATTATCCTGATTTTGCTTTACTTACTGCAAAAGCAGTAAGTAATCATGAATGTGAAAGGGGAGTTCTTTGTTGTGCTACCGGAGTGGGAATGAGTATTGTCGCGAATAAGATTCGGGGAATAAGAGCCGCTCTTGTTTATGATGAACAAATAGCTTTCTTAGTAAGGAAGCATAATAAAGCGAATATTCTTTGCCTGGGAAGTGAGATTGTAGATAGGAATAAGGTTAATCAAATAGTTGAAAATTGGTTAATTACTCCATTTTCCAATGAGCAAAGGCATATGTCCCGTATTGAAAAAATTATGCAGATAGAGTGTGGTTTAAAAGAAAGCAACGGAAAGGAAAATTCGGTTAAACAGAATTTTAAGTAAGGAGAAATAAATGGAGATTAATGAAGTTTTAAAATTAATGATTAAAAAAGGTATTTCGGATATTCATTTTAAAGCCGGAGTTGCTCCGTTGGTTAGAATAAATGGTAAATTAATCAGTACTAAATTTGAGGGATTTAATGGCAAACACATAGAAGAAATTGCTTATAAATTATTGACCCCAAAGCAAAAGGAAATCTTTGATCGGGAAAAAGAATTAGATTTCTCCTACACCATTACAGGTGTTTCCCGTTTCCGGGTAAATATGTATCGTCAAAAGGGAACGGTAGCGATGACTCTAAGGGTTATTCCTTTGAAAATGAATAAGTTCGAAGATTTAAATTTGCCCTCGGAAACATTAGTGAAATTGTGTGAGGAAAGAAGGGGGCTGATTTTAATAACGGGAGTAACGGGAGCGGGAAAAACGACAACGATGAATACGATGATTGATTATATCAATAAGAACAAAGTGTGTAATATCATTACTGTTGAAGATCCCATAGAGTTTTATCATCAGGATGATAAAGCTTCTATTAGCCAGAGGGAAGTAGGAGAAGACACCCATTCTTTTTCCAGTGCCTTAAAATATGTTTTGAGACAGGACCCGGATATCGTTGTAATCGGAGAGATGAGAGATTTTGAAACCATTCGGGAAGGGATTCTTGCTGCTGAAACAGGACATTTGGTTTTTTCGACTATTCATACGATTGATTCAGTGCAAACCCTTGATAGGATAATCAGTCTTTATCCTCCCGCACATAACATGGAAGCGAGAATACAATTAGCCAATGTATTGCGTGGAGTTGTGGCTCAAAGATTGATTCCGTCTGTAGATAGTAATGAAACTTTAATTCCCGCCAGTGAAATATTAATAGGAACATCGTTAATTAAAAAACTTATTTTAGATGCTCAAAACAAGGATTTGTTTAAGGTAATGGAGCAGGGAGAATTTTATGGAATGAAAACATTCGACCAGTCTATTTATCAGTTATTTTTAGATAAGAAAATTTCTTTAGATAATGCAATGTCTTATTCTACTAACCCTGATAACCTAATGTTAAAAATCAGAGGAATATCCAAAGATAGTTAGGAGGAAACTAAAAGTGGAAGGGCTTTTTCTTCAAGAATTAAAATATTCTCCGTTACATAGTTGGGTAAAAGTTGAGGGAGATTTGGGTATAATAGGTATTAGTGATTATGCACAAAAACTAATGGGAGAATTAGTTTTTATAGAATTACCTCCGGTAGGAAAAGAGTTAAAAAAAGGAGATAGTTTTGGAATTATAGAGTCGGCTAAATCGGTTTCCGATTTATTTACCCCGTTAAGCGGTAAAATAATTGATGTCAATTTTTCTTTGACCGGTATTCCTAACATGATAAATAAAAGTGTTTATCAGTCTGGGTGGATTATAAAATTAAAAATAGATGATAGATCAGAAATAGATTTGTTGTTAAATGCTGAAGAATATGAAAAAATTGTAAAAGAAGAGAATAAAACTTAAAAAACAAAGTTTCAGGGAAACGAGAACGATGATAAAAAAATGGGAATTTATTTATGCTCCGTGTGAAAAAGATGCTCGTAGATACAAGATAAGGATAGATGGGGAAGAAGAGGATCTTTTAAATTTAACGAAAAAAATAGGAAAAGATTGCGGAAAATCTTTTATTCCGATAAGTAAAATTTTTAAGTGGGTTTTTTACATTTATAATGTGGATAAGAACGAGAAGGGAAAAATCGAAAATATTTTAAAAGAAATTTGTCCTGTTGAATTCAAGGAAAAAGCAAATGATAACAACGCGGAAGATTCTTCTGAGAAGGAAAGTACTCCGTCTTTGGAATTTATTTTAGAAAATATAGTAAGTTATGATAACCAGGACAGTGAACCGGAGAAAGAGAGAGAAGAAATAAAAGAAGAAGCAGAAGAAGAGATAAAACAAGAGGAGGAGAAAAAAGAAAATCCGGAAGTAGTGGAAGAAAAATTACAGGTAGAGCAAACCGATGAAGCCGTGGAAGAACCAGAAACGAGTGGAAGAAGTGCGGAGATCCTAGATATTTTGAAAGAAAAAGATTTATTAGATATTGAAGTAAAAAGTGAGGAAAACGGCGAAATTGAACTTTCTCCTGAAGAGAAAATTTTTGCTGAAGAAATATTAGAAAAGACAGAGGTAGAAAAAACCGTACATTCACAAAAGGAGCAGGAAGAAAATAGCGATGAAGAACAACTTTTCGGAGAATTAAAATTAAATCAGGCATATACTTTTGATTCTTTTGTCGTTGGGCCTAATAGCCGATTTACCCATGCGGCCGCTTTAGCCGTAGCAGAAAATCCCGGAAAGATTTATAACCCTTTATTTATTTATGGTGGAGTGGGACTGGGGAAGACTCACCTTTTACATGCTATTGGACATTTTGCTAAGGGAAAAAATAAAAAATTACGAATCCTGTATATCACTGCAGAAAAATTTATAGAAGATGTAATTGATGCGATTCGGCAGGGAACAGTGCGAAAATTTCGAAACCGTTGCAGAAAATTCGATATTTTATTGGTTGATGATATTCAGTTTTTGGCAGAAGCGGAATCTACACAGGAAGAATTTTTTCATACGTTTAATATTTTGTATGATGAACAAAAGCAAATTGTCATTACCAGTGATAAACCTCCTAAAAAATTAGTAGATGTAGAAGAGCGGTTAAAATCGAGATTTGAGTGGGGATTAACTGCGGATGTAAAATCACCTAATTTGGAAACACGGGTAGCTATTTTAAAAAAGAAAGAAGAAAACCAAAATATGAAATTGGATGATGATATTCTTCTTTATATTGCCGGAAGATTAAAATCTAACATTCGCGAATTAGAAGGGTTTTTAAAAAGAATAGATGCGTATGTTCAGCTTACCAAACAAGAAATAACTTTAGATGCGATAAAAACTTTATTAGAAGAACTTCTTCCTGATGAAAAGATAATTCCAGGAGAAATAAAGCAGGACACAAAAAAGGAACAAAAGGAGAAAGAGTTGGAGAAGGAGGAAGAAGAGGAACAAGAAGAGGAACAAGAAGAGGAACAAAGCGAAAAAATAGGTGAAGATAAAGAAGCCGAAAAAAAGAGAGCGGAAGAATTTTTAGAGAAGGAAGTGTTCGGGTTTAAAGAGAAAAAAAGTGAACCGGAGAAAGTTTCCGAAGAAAACGTTGAGCAAAAATCGATAGAAAAAATTCCCATAATGGAAGAAATTTATCCGGATAAAGGCCCCATTATGCAAGAAGTAACTGAAAATGGAAAAACGTTTAAACTGGTTAAAGTAGGCTATTTTTATCCTGACGAACATGGGAAAGACTTGGAAAAAATAAAAAAAGAATTTGAAAGTGTCATTGAAAAACATAAATTAAAATTTCAATTGGAAGCAATATTTGCAAAAGAATATACCCCGTATGAGAAGATAGAATATAAGGATTTTGTTGATTTATGTAAAAAAGCCGGGGTAAGGATTGTTATAGTGTTGGGGCCGCCAAAGGGAAAAGAATTGAAAGAAACAGAGTTTGCTATCTCTTTAAAAGCCTTTTTAGATGAGGAAAAAATTTCTTTACAGTTTGTGCCGTTTGGGGATATAGGGAAGCAATTTAGATTTTTGAATTTAGTTTTAGATATCGTCCTAGTTAGCCACAAAAAATAGAAATTTTAGATTTTAATTAAGGAGTAGTTTAAATTGACAAAGAAAGAATTAGAGAAAAAAGCTAACCAGATAAGAAGAGATATTGTTCTCATGCTGTTAGAATCCGGTTCAGGGCATCCGGGAGGATCTTTGTCTTCGACGGAAATTATGGTTGCTTTATATTTTTCTGTATTAAAACATAATCCTAAAGATGCCACCTGGGTTATGCGGGATCGTTTTATTTTATCTAAAGGGCATAGTTGTCCGGTATATTATGCTTGTTTGGCTCGGGCCGGATACTTTTCTGAAGAAGAATTATTTACTTTGCGTAAACTAGGTAGCCGACTACAAGGCCATCCTGGAAAAGATAAAAAATTACCCGGGGTTGAAGTTTCCAGTGGTTCATTAGGCCAGGGTTTATCCGTAGCCGTCGGGAATGCTTTAGGATTTAAATTGGATAAGCAAGGACAAAGAGTTTATTGTTTAATGGGTGATGGAGAGCTGAATGAAGGACAAATATGGGAAGCAGCGATGGCGGCTGCGCATTATCGATTAAATAATTTATGTGCTATTGTTGATAATAATGGCTTGCAAATAGATGGATGTTTGAAAGATGTAATGGGCATTGAACCTTTAAGGGAAAAATGGAATTCTTTTGGTTGGCATACGGTAGAAATTGACGGGCATAATATGCAAGAAGTTCTTAATGCTTTTAAAATCGCCGAAGAAGAAAAAAATAAACCAACAGTTATAATTGCTCATACGATAAAAGGGAAAGGCGTATCTTTTATGGAGAATGTGGTTGGGTGGCATGGGAAAAGCCCTAATAAGGAACAGGCAGATCAGGCTTTAAAGGAATTAATTTTTTGATTTTCTAAAAAAAATAAGGATATTTTATTATGGTAAAAATGTGTTCAACGAGAGAGGGATATGGGGAGGGTTTGTTGCTCCTGGGAGAAAAAAATAAGAAGCTGGTTGTTTTAGATGCGGACACTTCCTGTTCTACTAAAACAGATATATTTGCCCGAAGATTTCCACATAGATTTTTTAATGTAGGAGTTGCTGAACAAAATTTAATGGGAATAGCCGCGGGATTATCCTTAACCGGTAAAATTGCTTTTGCCAGTGGGTATAGTATTTTCGTTTCAGGAAAAGCGTGGGATCAAATTAGAAATATTATTTGCTATTGTAATTTAAATGTAAAAATAGGTGCTACCCATGCAGGAATAACAGTGGGAGCAGATGGAGCAACGCATCAGGCTTTGGAAGATATTGCTCTAATGAGGGTTATTCCTAATATGAAAGTAGTTGTTCCCTGTGATGCATTAGAGGCGCGCAAGGCCGTATTTAAAATAGCAGAAGAAGTTGAAGGGCCTGTTTATTTTAGATTAGGCAGGGCAGCGATTCCTATGATTACCCAAGAATCAACCCCATTTATTTTTGGGAAAGCTCTTACCCTTAATGAAGGGAAAGATGTTACGATCATTGCTTGCGGAATAATGGTAGGGGAAGCGTTAAAGGCTATTGAAGAATTAAAAAAGGAAGGTATTTCTGTGAAGTTACTAAATTTTCATACAATTAAACCTCCGGATAAAGAAGCGATTATTCAGGCCGCAAAAAAGACAGGGGCTTTAGTTACAGCTGAAGAACATCAGCTTATAGGGGGATTAGGGGGCATGGTTAGTGAAATTATAGCCCGGGAAATGCCTGTCCCTTTGGAAATGGTGGGAATCAAAGATAGTTTTGGGGAGTCAGGAAAGGCAAAAGAGTTGATGGAAAAATTTGGATTAACAGCAAAAGACATTGCGATAGCAGTGAGAAAAGTATTGAAAAGAAAGAAAAAAATCCTTCCTTTATAAATTACGAAATTCTAAAAAGCAATAAAAAGTTATTGTTAATTTAATAGGTCTAAATTTTGAAAAACTTACTTCATTCTTCTCCGGTTTCTTTAATTAAAAATAATAAATTTTTTTTAATAGGTAAGTTTTGTATAAAAAATAGTTTTGTAGGTAAGTTGAATGTATTGCTAAAAAATTAGTAAGGAGAAAAAATGAAAAGTATCGAATGGAGAGAAATAATACAACAAAACAAATCCTACTTTGCTTCGAAATATGGGGAGCTTTTAAAAGATAAACAATACGGACAGATTTTTTCAAAACATATTGGCAAAATATTGGAAATAATAGAAAAAGAAGATGAGCGGAAATTAGAGGATTTGGTAGAAGAAGTTTCCGAAATACCTCCTTATAAAAATATAAAGGTGTCTTCTCTTCAGGAATGTTTTTTAGATTTTAAGGAAATATTTGCATTGTATTTAGAAGAAAGGGTTGAGAAAATTGATTTTTCCGAAGAATTAATTTTAAAAGAAGTTGAGAAAGTTTTATTTCGGCTTATTTTTAAAATGTCGGACTTTTATTTTGCATCCCATGAAAAAATTATCATAGAGCAAAAAAGTGGTTTAGATAGAAAAATTCAGGAATTGTCCATGCTCTTGGTTATTTCTTCTGCAATGAATAAAATGTTAGATTTGGACAAGCTTTTAAATCTTATTGCCGACGAAGTTTTATCTCTGGCTAATTATTATTCCTTTTCCATTATGCTTTTAAACGAAGAAGGGGAATTAGAACTAAAAGTTATTTCCGGATATAGAGAGAGAAAAAAATCACAGGTAAAATTTAAAATAGGACAAGGGGTCGCCGGCTGGGTAGCTCAAAATAAAAAATCCTTATATATTCCGGTGATATCAAAAGATAAAAGATTTATTGAACCAAATGGAGAGGTAAAATGTATTTTTACGATACCATTGTTTTCCGGAGAACGGTTTATCGGGGTTTTAAATGTGGATAGTGATAAAATCAATGCTTTTCCGAAAGAGGATAGAGATATTTTAGAATTACTTTCCCTTCAGGCAGCAGTTTCCATTACTAATGCCCGTTTTTGTGAAGAAATTAAAAGAAAAAACCAGTTAGACCCGTTGACCCAAATTTATAATAATAATTATTTTGAAGATTTTTTTGACCAGGAAATGAAAAAAAATAGACGGGAAGAAATTCCCTTTAGTCTTTTTATTATAAACATTGATAATTTTTGTAAAATAAGTAATCAATCCGGTTTTCACCAGAGTGATGAAATTTTGAAGAAACTTGGTAACTTATTGAAAAAAAATATGCGAAAAATTGATTGTGTTGCCCGGTTAGGTGAAGATGAATTCGGAATAATCCAAATAGGAGTGGATGGCAAAGAAATAGAAAAGGAAGGGTTGAAGATAAAAAAAATAATTGAAGAATATCCATGGGACATAGAAGGCAAAAAACTTACCTGTAGTATAGGGTGTACGGTATATCCGGAAAGAGGAAGGGAAAAAGAAAAGTTAATAGCACAGGCACGGAGTGCAATGGTTTTGGCAAAAAAGAAAGGGAAAAATCGAGTTTGCTTTTATTCAGAAAAAACAAAAAAATCTTAGAAGACATAGTTTCCGGCTCACAACGCAAAAATTTAGTGGAGTTTTTAAAATATTAATTTTTATGGTGAATTTTAAATTAAAATGAATTGGAATAAGAAAGTAAAAAAAACTAAAGAGTATATTTTAAGTAAGAGCGGAATTAATCCGGAAATAGGATTGATTTTGGGTTCAGGATGGGAAGGGCTGGACGAAAGAATTAAAAAAAAGGTAAAAATACCTTATAATGAAATTCCTTCTTTTCATTCTACCGGAGTAGAAGGACATAAGGGAGAATTAATTTTAGGTGAGTGGCCGGGAGGACGAAAAAACAGAAAAGACGGAAAAAAATTGTGTATAATGCAGGGAAGGATTCATTTTTACGAAGGGTTTTCAATGCAGGAAATTACCTATCCGGTAATGGTAATGAAAGCCCTGGGAGTAAAAATTTTGATTATAACTAATGCCAGTGGTGCAATAAATGAAAGTTTTTCCTGCGGTGATTTAGTGTTGATTTCCGACCATATAAACTTGATGGGAAGTAATCCTTTAATTGGGTGGGATACAAAACGCGTACGATTTTTAAATTTGAGCAATGTTTATGACGAAAAATTAATAAGTTTAGCTAAAAGTTGTGCCGAAAGAAAAAAAATAAAAATAAAAGAAGGGGTATATGTTTCTACTCCCGGGCCTGTTTATGAAACACCGGCGGAAATTAAATTAATGTGCCGTTTGGGAGGAGATCTGGTAGGGATGTCTACTGTTCCGGAAGTGATTATGGCCGGATATCTGAAAATGCGGGTTTTGGCTGTTGCTTGCATAGCTAATGTTAATGAAAGCAAGGGGGAAAAGACTTCCCACCGGAATATAATAAAAAATATGCATAAATTCAGAAAAAACTCAGTAAAGTTAATGGAAGAAATTTTATATCGGATTTGATAAGTTTTATTTTAATAGTTTTTTGTTTTAAAAAAGAAGGGGGGGGGAAAGTATGCAAATACTTAGTCTTCTTAGCAAAAAAAGAAGCGGAGGAATTTTAAGCAAAGAGGAAATAGAATATATAGTAAATGGATTTGTGAGAGAAGAAATTCCTGATTATCAAATGGCATCTTTAATGATGGCTATTTTCTTAAAGGGAATGAGCAAAGAAGAAATTATTCATTTTACTCAAGCACTTGCTTTGTCAGGGGAAGTAATAAACTGGACAGGAATTGAGGGGAAGAGAATAGATAAACATTCTACGGGCGGGGTAGGAGACGGAACGTCTCTGATTCTTGCCCCTTTAGTTGCTGCAGCGGGAATTTCCGTTCCGATGATTTGTGGTAAAGGGTTAGGGCATACGGGAGGAACAGTAGATAAATTAGAATCCATCCCGGGGTTTAAGACGAATTTGTCTATACGTCAATTCATTGAGCAGGTGGGGAAAATAGGAATTGCTATAATTGGACAAACTAATCAGATTAATCCTGCCGATAAAAAGATTTATGCTTTGCGTAATGCTACGGCAACGGTTGAGTCTATACCGCTAATTGCCTCCAGTATTATGAGTAAAAAAATAGTAGAGGGAGTGGAAGGTCTAATTCTGGATGTAAAAGTAGGAAAAGGGTCTTTTATTAAAAAGAAGACAAGGGCTAAGAAATTAGCTGCTTTTATGGTAGAAATAGGAAAGGTTTTTGGGATAAAAACTATAGCTTTAATAACTAATATGGACCAACCCCTGGGAGAGATGATCGGGAATGCCCTGGAAGTAAAACAAGCTATAAATATTTTAAAAGGAAAAGGTCCCCAGGATATAAAAGAATTAGTTTTTTATTTAGGTAGTTTAATGTTAATTACCGGGAAGAAAGTTAAAAATATTAAAGAAGGAGAAAGAGTTTTAAAAGAATTAATAGAAAAAGGAAAAGCATTGGAGAAATTTAAAGAGATGGTAATAGCACAGGGGGGGGACGGGCAAATAATAAATAATCCGGATAAAATTTTACCCCAGGCTAAAAAAAGAATAAAAATACAAACACTGGAAAGCGGATATCTGCAGAGTATGGATGCCCGGGAGGTTGGAATTGCTACTATGCTTTTAGGTGCGGGTAGGGAGAAACTGGATGCTCATATCGACTATGCCGTGGGAATTGAATTACATAAAAAAGTAGGGGACAGGGTAGAAAAAGGAGAACCGGTGGCTACTTTTCATGTTAATAATGAGACAAAATTACCTCTGGCACAGGAAATGTTTTTATCAGCCTGCAAAATTGGCCGGAAGAGGGCCAAAAAAATTTCCTTAATCTATGAGGAAATAAGATGAATTGGCCGATTAAAAAATGGGTTTTAAAGAGGCCGGATAAAAAAATAGTAGAAAAAATTGCAGATAAACTAAATATTTCCCCGGTTATTGCCCGTATTCTGGTAAATCGGGGAGTAAAAACAATAAAAGAAGCTAATGACTTTATTAATCCCGATATTTTAGATATATATTCGCCTTTTTTATTGACGGATATGGAAAAAGCGGTAGAAAGAATAAAGCAGGCGATAAAAAACAAAGAAAAAATACTTATTTACGGGGACAGGGACGTAGATGGTATAACCAGTGTGGGAATAGTAAAAAAGTTTCTTGATAGTGTGGGTGGAAAGACAGTTTACTATATACCATCCGAAGAAGGATACGGAATCTTTAAACATATTTTGGAAAAGTATAGTCACGAGGGAATTAGCTTAATTATTACAGTAGATTGTGGAATAAATGCGATAGAAGAAGTTTCCTATGCCAAAAGCTTAGGCATGGAAGTGATAGTAACCGATCATCATCAACCCTTAGAAATTTTACCTTCTGATGCTCTTGCAATAATAAACCCCAAAAGAGAAAATTCATCATACCCTTTTAAAAAAATAGCAGGGTCAACGGTCGCTTTTAAACTTTGTCAGGCTTTTTTGTATTCAAGTGGAAAGGAGTATATTAAAGAATTAATAGCAATAGCAGTCAAAAAAAATGATTCTTCTATTCAAGCAGAGGAAGGAGAGAGTTTTGAAATAGGAGCGGTAAAGCTAAAAAATGGATTGACCATAGATACATTTAATGGTAAGTACGAAAAAGGTAAAATTTCTTCAAATAAAATGTTAGAGATTTTTTTGGACTTTATAAAAGAAAAACCCTTGATTGTTTATAATGAAACAGAAAACTTTAAATTCTTAAAAGAGCAAATAGAAAAAATATCGGGTAAAAAAATAAATAATCAGATAGTGGATGTTTTAAAGATGAGTTATGCTCATCCACAATTGAAGCCTGATGATTTAATGTTTAGCCCGGAAAAATTGGTAAATACGAATTTGAAAACTGATGTTAAAAAACATAGTATGCTTGATGAACATAATTCCTTAACAGATGCTTTATCCATAGCAGGAATGTTTTATAAGCTTTTTTCTATATCTAATTTCCGTATGAATTTTTTTATCAAAGAATATGTTGATTTGGTTGCTTTAGGTCTTGTTGCGGACCATATGCCCTTAATTGATGAAAATAGAATTATTCTTAAATATGGCTTGAAACGAATAAAGCGTACTAAGAAAAAAGGATTGAAAGCAATTCTTGAAAAATGGAATATTGATGATGTTCCTACTGTTGAGGATATTTCCTGGTATATTGCACCTTTTCTAAATGCGGCAGGAAGAATGGGGCAGGGCCATTTAGGCGTTGAGTTAATCTTGACTAATAAACCGGAAGAAGTACAAAGTTTACTAACCCGGATTAATGATTTAAACGAACAAAGAAAAAAATTGCAAAAGAAAAGTTTAGAACATGTTATGAAATTACTGCCACAGCAGTGTGATGTTGATAAGGATAAGGTTTTTGTAATTAGTGTTGATGATTTGGACCGTGGAATCATAAGCATTATTTCTTCCCGAATTTTTAGGGAGTATGATAGGCCTGTTATTATACTTAGTATAGTGGGAGGAGAGGCGCGTGGGTCAGCACGAAGTATAAATTCTTTTGATTTAACCAGGGCTTTTGGGGAATGCAGTAGTTTGCTAATTCGTTACGGGGGGCATAAAAAAGCTGCCGGATTAACTATTGCGGTAGAGAATATTGTAAAATTTAAGGAAAAAATCAAAAAAATTGCCGAAGAAACAATAAGCCGGGAGACATTAGGGGCTAAATTGGAAATAGATGCGAAAATAGACATATCCTTAGCTACCCGGGAATTTGTGAAAGAGATAAATCAATTGGGCCCTTATGGAGCGGATAATCATCCTCCGGTTTTTAGTATAGAAAACATTCCTGTAAAAAAATGTATCGGGAAAAAAATTAGTAAAAACCACCTATTTTTAAAAATAGAAAATAATGGAAAAAAAATTGATGCCGTAGGGTGGAAAATGGGGGCAAGAAAGGAAGTTTTTTCTCAAGTGGATTTTGTGGATTTTGCTTTCCAATTAGAATTAAACAAATGGCAGGAAAAAGAATCTGTCCGGATGAGATTGGAAGATATAAAACCATCCCAGAGGATGCTTAATCAGCAGGGTTAAATATAGTCCACAGATGACAGACAGAAACAGATTTAGTCCATAGTCCACAGTCGATAGTCCATAGATAACAGATAAACAAAAGTCCATAGTCGACAGTCCATAGTCCATAGATAACAGATAAAAGACAA
>CBDUZB010000043.1:0-12311 GCA_965371605.1 uncultured bacterium | reverse complement strand
GCGTGCTTTCTTAAATTCCTGCAAGGAAAACACCCTTTGAGCTATTCTCTTGCTTTTTTTCTCTTTATCCTTAACCAAAAGGCTTTTTCTTAATTTTCTGAATTCATCCCTTAAATTATTTTTATCTGTTTTCATTCTTTCCCATCAAATTAATCAACCGTTTTTTTATTCCTGATTCATATCCCTCTTCCGTCGGCTGATAATACTTTCTTTCTTCCGATAAATATTCCTGTTTTACATGGTGCCCGGTAAACTTATGGGGACATTTATAATTCTTTACCTGTTCAAATTTGTTGCTATGACTATCTTTTAAATGAAGAGGAACCTTCTGAATTGTTTCTTCCTCTATATCTTTTAAAGCTCTCTCAATCCCCAAAAAAGATGCATTACTTTTGGGGGCACATGCAACATAAACAGCTGCCTGAGAAAGAGGAATTTTTGCCTCAGGCATACCTACAAACTCACTAATTTTTAATGCCGCCGCCGCTACACATATCGCCTGAGGATCCGCATTTCCCACATCTTCCGAAGCACAAATAGCAATTCGACGGGCAATAAACCGGGGGTCTTCCCCGGCATAAATCATTTTCGCTAACCAATACAAAGTGGCATCGGGATCAGAGCCCCGCATACTTTTAATAAAAGCTGAAATTGTATTAAAATGTTCATTTTCTTTTTTATCATAAAGAAGAACCTTTTTCTGGATGGATTCCTCACTTACCGAAATAGTAAAATTAATCATATTTTTTTCATCGGGGGATGTAGTAATTACCCCTAATTCTAAGGCATTCAATGCTTTCCTTGCATCACCTCCTACAGTTTCAATTAAATGATTAAGAGCTTTTTCTTCCATATTTATTTTGTATTTTCCCAAACCCTTATTAGAATCAATTATTGCGTTCTTTAAAATAGTTTTTATTTCTTTCTCTTTCAAAGCCTTAAACTCAAATATTACCGACCGGGAAATCAAAGCGGAATTTAAATAAAAATAAGGATTGTGTGTAGTAATACCTATGAGAGTAATTATTCCTTTTTCTACGTTAGGGAGGAGAACATCCTGTTGAGTTTTATTGAAATGATGAATTTCTTCAATCAACAATATGGTTTTTTTATTATTTTGTACCCTTCTTTGCTCAGCACATTTTATCTCTTTTCGCAAATCGACAACCCCGCAAGTTACTGCATTTAAAGAAACAAAACTACTTTTTGTCGTTTTAGCAATAACATTAACCAATGCCGATTTTCCACAGCCGGAAGGGCCATAAAGAATTAGGGAAATAATCTTATCTGCCTCAATAAGCCTACGCAAAAGTTTATTTTTTCCTAGTATATGCTCCTGTCCAACAAACTCTCCTAAATTTTCAGGACACATACGTAAAGTCAACGGCATATCTTTTTGGTTTAGCTGTTGATTAAACAAATCCATTTTATTCCCCAATCTTACCTTTAATTCAAAGATATTTTACACTACATCACCTAATTTATGTTTTTTCACCCACACGGACCTATTTACCTTTAAATAAAAAATCCCCGCGTATGCCGTGTGTGCAGTCCTTTTGAAGCACCAAATACCAGGTGGGTATTCCGTTTCTGTAACCAAGATTACAGAAAACCGAAGAATTCCCTGATTTAGGCTTGTAGGCCCAAAATGATCAACACATCACCAACACCGCAGGGATATATCAAAAGATTACATACATTTTACCAAAATTTTAACATTTTTTCAAATTATAATCTCTTTTTTCAACCCCTACTCAGAAAAACTTTAATTTTCTTTCCGATTCATAACATAAACTCATTCTAAAGCAGTATCTAATAATTTAATTAACTCCTCGGTATCTTTTTCCACTGAATCATGAAGAAAATTTTTGTTTTCCTTTAATTTAAACAATTCATCAGCGATATTCAATGCTGCCAGCACCGCTACTTTGTTTGTGTCTACGATGTTAGTAATGTTTGAAATCTCTTTCATTTTTTGATCAACTAAAGAAGCTAAAGAATATACATGTAAAGGATCATCTTCGCTGGTAACTTCATATTCCCTACCGAATATTTTTATTACTATTTTATCTTTAGCCACTTCACCCTACCTGATTTATCTATATTTTAAATTTTTCCATCTTCCCTAAAAGTTTCGTTATCCTTTCTTTTATTTCTTTTTTCCCCTCGTAAAGCACTTCATTTTCTTTAATCACCTTTCGTGCCTTTTCATTTTCCCTTTCTAAAAACTTTAGTTTCTCACTGTTTTTTTTAATCTTTTCTTTTAATAATTTATTTTCTTCTTTTAAAAAATAAACAACCTCTACTGCTTTTTTTATTTTTTCTTTTAATATTTTCATTGTTATTTAAAAATAAACCTCTTAAAACTTTTATTTATCCCTTATTTTTACTTTGAAATTTTCCTCCAGCGACTGAAGCACCTCATTGTGAATAAAATTAACCTCTTTATCCGTTAAAGTTTTTTCCTTGGATTGATAAACAATAGAATAAGCCAGACTCCTATACCCTTCATCTATTTGCTCCCCCTCATAAACGTCAAATAATTTTATTTGAGCAATAACCTCCCCTCCTGTTTTTTTAATTTGAGAAGAAACCTGAAAATAAGAAATTTCTTTAGGTACCACCAAGGCTACATCCCTTATTACAGCCGGATATTTACTAATCGGGAAATAACGCATTTTGAGATTTTGACTTTTTAAAAGAGCATCCAATCTTAATTCAAAAACATAAACAGGTAAATCAAAATTATATTTTTCCGCTATCCATGGAGATATTTTACCAAGTTGCCCTATCTGTTGATTCCCATTGATAATTATTTTTGCCGATTGTCCCGGATGAAAAAGCAAATCCGCCCCTTTCTCCATTTTGTAATTATTAATTCCTAAACTTTCCAGAAGAGAGACTATAACCCCTTTTAAATAATGAAAATCTACTTCTTTAGATTTTTTTTGCCAATACGATTCTTCTACCATTCCACAAACCGCACCGGAAAACATCTTTTTCTCTTCCGGCAAAAGTTTATTTCCCTTACTCAAAAAGATTTTTCCCAATTCAAACAATTTAAGATTATATAAATTGTAACTATTGTTTTTTGAAATATTCTCGAAAATATTTCCCAAAAGAGTTGTACGCAAAAAAGCATATTCGCGCGACAAAGGATTTTTAACCTTTACCGCTTTACTATAATAAAAACTATCCTCAACCCCTAATTTCTTAAACCCTTCCTCACTACTAAAAGAATAATTTATTACTTCGAAAAACCCCGTACCAACAAAAAAATTACTCATTTTCTTTTCCAACAAAAATTCTTGATTGGGACTATATTCTAAACTTTCCCATCGGGGAACGGCAGGAGGGATTTCATCATATTTATAAATACGGGCAATCTCTTCTATTAAATCAATTTCCCTGCTTACCTCCCGCCTAAAAGCGGGAACCATTACTTTTAGACTGGAATTATTCTCCAAATTACATTCAAACCCTAACCGCTTAAGTAAAACCTGTATTTGTTTTCCGGACATTTCTATCCCCAAAATCCTATTAACCTGTTGCGGCCTTAAAATAATCTGCTGAGGAAGAATCTTTTGGGGATATTGATCAAGAACACCTTCTACTACTTCACCCCCGGCTATTTCTCTAATTAATGAAGTAACTCTATTTATGGCTTTTGCTGCCATTTCAAAATCAGTACCCCGTTCAAATCGATAGGAAGATTCTGTGCTTAACCCTAATTTTTTAGAAGTTCTACGAATATTTGTTGCATCAAAATAAGCACTTTCAATAAGTAAATTACAAGTCTTTTCACTTACCTGAGAATTACTTCCTCCTATTATCCCGGCCAAAGCAACAGCCCTATTATCATCGGCAATTACTAACATATCCTTACTTAATGTATATTCAACCCCATCCAGTGCACCAAATTTTTCTTTCTCTTCTGCCTGACGAACAATAATATGATGATTACTAATCAGGTCATAATCAAAGGTATGAAGGGGATGTCCTAATTCCATTAAAACATAATTTGTTGCATCCACAACATTATTAATAGCCCTTAATCCTACCATCTCTAAACGGCGTTGCAACCAAAAAGGTGATGAAGAAATTTTAACATTTTTAATTACCCTAGCCAGATAACGGGGACAAAGCAAATGATTTTTTATTGTTACTTGTGCCTGTTTTTCTATTTGTCTTCCCGTATTTTTCAACTTTATCTCCGGTAACTTAAAAGGAACATTTAAAGCAGCAGCTATTTCTCTCGCTATTCCTATTACACTTAAACAATCCGAACGATTAGGTGTAATTTCCAGGTCAAAAACCACATCGGGCAAAGAAAACACTTCTTTAATTTCTTTCCCTAACGGAGTTTCCTCGGGCAAAATAAATAATCCTGCCGCATCATCGGAAATACCAAGTTCTTTAGCTGAACACATCATTCCTTCCGACTTAACTCCCCGGATATCAACCGGTTTTATTAATCTATTTCCACTTAATACAACTCCTTCCAACGCTACAGGGACAACATCTCCCTCTTTCATGTTTTTAGCCCCACAAACAATACTATATTCATTTTTACCTGTATCTACTTTACAAACCGTTAAGCGGTCTGCGTGAGGATGTGCTTCAACAGACAGAATTTTTCCAACAATAACACCGTCTATCCCCTCTCCTATGGATTTCATACTTTCTACATTTATTCCTAAACTAACTAATTTATCAGCCAACTGTTCAGCAGATAAATCAAAATCCACATATTCTTTCAACCATCGATAGGTAATTTTCATTCAAAAACCCTTTTATTTAAAATTGTTTCAAAAACCTTAAATCATTCTCATAAAACAAACGTATGTCACTAATGCCGTATTTAATCATTGCCAATCGTTCTATCCCTCCGCCAAAGGCAAAACCAGTCCATTCTTCCGGATCATAACCAACCGCTTTAAATACATTCGGATCTACCATCCCCGCACCAAAAAGTTCTAACCATCCTGTTTGCTGGCAAACACTACACCCTTTTCCCTTACATAAAACACAGCACACAGAAACCTCCGCACTTGGCTCAGTAAAGGGAAAAAAACTGGGTGTTAATCTAATTTCTATGTCTTCCCCAAATAATTGTCTGAAAAATATCTTCATAATACTTTTTAAATGCCGAAAGGTTATCTCCTTGCCCACAACCAATCCCTCCACCTGATGAAAAACAGGTGAATGAGAAGCGTCTATGGCATCACTCCGGTAACATCTTCCGGGAGCAATAATACGCAAAGGAGGTGTGGTTTTTTCCATTACTCTAATTTGAACAGGCGAAGTTTGAGTTCGCAAAACTATTCCGTCAGAGATATAAAAAGTAGCCTGCATATCCCGAGCAGGATGATCTTCGGGAGTATTTAAAGCTTCAAAATTATAATATTCGGTTTCTACCTCCGGCCCTTCCACAATATCAAAATTTAATTTTTCAAAAATAACTTTTATTTCTTCTAAAATTCTGGTCAACGGATGTAATTTTCCCCTCACCAAAGGTTTTCCGGGAAGAGTTATATCTAAATCCTCTTTTAAATCCTTTTTATATATTAGCTTTTTTAATTCTTCCTGCTTTAAATTCAATAAAATATTGATTTCTTCTTTTATTTCATTTGCCAATTTACCAATGATTTTTCGTTCCTGGGGAGAAAGTTGCTTCATTACACGCAAAATCTTAGTCACTAACCCTTTTCTTCCTAAATACTTAACCCTTATTAGTTCCAAATCCTCTTCTTTTGCTTTTATTCGGGCTATTTCTATTTTTGCCGCTTCCCTTAACTTTTTTAATTCTTTCTCCACTCTGAAATCTCCTCTTTTAAATGCCTACTAATTTGTCCAGATGTTCTTTAGCAAAAACATGGTCGGGTTTTAATTCCAAAGTACGCCTATACATCCGGCTTGCTTTTTCAATCATATTTTTTGCTTCATAAACAATTCCTAAATTGTAAAAAACTAAAGGATTTTTTGAGTTAATCTTTATAACCTTCTGAAATTCTTCTATTGCCTGATCATACTTCTGGTTCAAAAAATAAAATTTCCCCAATTCTATCAATTCCTGCTCTACACTGTTTTCGTCCTCATTTAACTTCTCTTCTTTTTTCTCTTTCATTTTAGTCTTTCTCTCTTTGATTAAGAAACCAATTCCTTTTCGTTAATCTTTTTTCAATTGGGTAATGGTTTCAATTTTTCCCAGAACTACCAAACAATCCCCTTCACTAATTTCATCTTCCGGCTGAGGAGAAATATTCACTACCTCTTTAAAATCTGTTTCCCCGGATTTAGTTACGATTGGTTGTTTTTTCTTTATGGCAATTACTGTAACACCATATTTTGCTCTTATATCTACTTCCCGAATTGTTTTGCCAATAAAAGATTGAGGAGCATGTATTTCCACGATGCTATAATAAGAAGAAAGTTCTATTTGATCCAAAATATTAGGAGAAATTAAACCCTCCGCTAATTTAAGAGCCATATCCCTTTCAGGGAAAATAATTCTATCCGCTCCTACTTTTCTCAAAATTTTTCCATGAAGGGAATTTAATGCTTTAGCGACAATTTTTTTCACTCCCATCTCTTTTAACAGCAAAGTCACCAAAATACTTGCTTCCATCCCTGTTCCAATACCAACAACAACGACATCCATCTTTTCTATTCCCAGAGCACGCAATGTTTTCTCTTCTGTTGCATTAGCCTGAACCGCATGAGTAATTAAACCGCTAATTTCTCTTATTCGCTCTTCATTTATGTCTATTGCCAATACTTCACATTTTTTTTGTGACAAAACCTTTGCGATATTATAACCAAACGTCCCTAAACCAATAACCGCTATTTGTTTTTTGCTTGCCATTTTTTCTCCTTAGAAAGATCAAATCTCTTTCTACAAATCCTACAAAATCTATTTACTGTCGTGCAAAAATTTAGACAATTATTAAAAAATTCTACCCTACAAAAACTATTTCCTGGGGATATTGAATTTTTACTTGTTCATTATCCTGCAACAATACTGCTACTCCTAAAGTAAGCGGCCCTAACCTCCCTGCATACATGGTGAAAATAATTAATACTTTTCCTATATTGCTTAAAGCCGGGGTTATCCCCGTAGATAAACCCACCGTACCAAAAGCGGAAATCACTTCGAAAAAAACTCTAATAAAAGTTTCATTCTCCGTTCTTAACATAACAACAGTGATAACACCAATAAAAATAATAGAAAGAAGGCCCACCGCAAAAGATTTTCTCACTATTTCATCAGCTATTCGCCGATGGGAAAAAGTTATTTCTCTTTTTCTTCTAATTGTAGCCCACATAGCAGCAATCATTACCCCGAAAGTAGTTGTCTTTATCCCTCCTCCCGTACCTCCCGGTGAAGCCCCAATAAACATTAAGAAAGCTGCCACAAATAATGTCCCACTGGTTACCCATGAAATATTTATAGTACTAAATCCTGCCGTTCTAACAGTGACGGATTGAAAAAACGCCGTTACAATTTTCTCTTTCCAGGAAAAACCTCCTAAAGTAGCAGGATTATTGTATTCAAAAACGAAAAAAATTATTGTTCCAAAAACAATTAAGAGACAAGAAAACAACAAAACAATTTTACTATGTAAAGATATTTTTTTTTCTTTTCTATATCTATAAAACTCACTTAAAACTATATACCCTAAACCTCCTAAAATAATTAAAAACCCCATAGTTAAATTGACTACTATATCCCCCCTGTAAGCGGATAAACTACTAAAAGGCCCTGATATTCCGCCAAAAACATCAAAACCCGCATTACAAAAAGCGGAAACAGAATGAAACACTCCCAAATATATAGCTTTTAATATCGAAAAATCCCCCATCCAGCGGCAGGTCAGAATTAAAGCCCCGATCATTTCAATAAAAAAAGTAACTTTGACAATATATTTAACAAAAGATACTAAGTCTCCCAAATTAAATTGGTCTAACGATTCTTTTATTATTACTTTTTCACGCAAGGATATTTTTTTCCCGATTATTAAACCTAAAATTGTAGCCATGGTCATATAACCAAGAGCCCCTATCTGTAAAAGAAATAAAATTACGAGCTGGCCAAATAAGGAATAAAAAGTCCCTGTATCTTTAACCACTAATCCCGTTACACAAACGGCTGAAGTTGCTGTAAACAAAGCATCGACCACCGGCTGTCCCTTTCCGGAAACAGTAGAAAACGGAAAAGAAAGCAAAACCGTCCCAATTAAAATTACACAGGCAAAACCGATTAACAAAATCTGTGAAGGAGTAAACCTATAGGACATCTTCTTTAATCCATCCTCATTTCTTTTTGCTTTTGCTTAAGCAACACTACTAACTTCTGGTTTAGAAAGAGTATCGGACGAAGAAGAAACAGCAGCAGGGCAAGATAAATTCGGATCGGAAATTCCTAATTGATTTTTAGCTACCTCAACCAACCGACTGAAAGTATTCGTATCAAAAACGGCTAAATCAGCCAAAATTTTTCTATCAACACAAATCCCTGCCTTCTTCAATCCATTCATCAATTGACTATAAGATAAACCATTTAACCTTGATGCAGCATTAATTCGCGTAATCCATAAAGACCGAAAAACACTTTTTCTTTTGCGCCTATCACGGTAAGAATACTGTAGACTTTTATCTACTTGTTCTGTCGCATGCCGATAAAGATTTTTTCTTCCTAAGCGGTATCCTTTAGCCATTTTAAAAATCTTTTTCTTTCTTTTCTTCGTTGTCACTCCACCTTTTACTCTACTCATTTTCCCTCCCTAGTTACGAAACCAAATAAATTCCTTTTAAAGTTTAATTATTTTTTTATTACAAATACGGCAATAGTTTCTTAATGGTCTTCGTGTCCGTTTTATTAAGCGTTCCCGCTTTTCTTAAATTTCTCGTGCGTTTAGCATCCTTGTGGGCTAAAAGATGCCTGGCAAATGCATTTTTTCTTTTAATTTTCCCTTTTCCTGTAAGCTTAAATCTTTTTTTTGCGCCACTATGCGTCTTCATCTTGGGCATTTCTTCCTCCTTTACCAAAATCCATTTTGTTCTTTAGTTTATGTATATCATTTTTTTGGGACAATAATCATATGAAAAACACGCCCGTCTTTACTAACATCCTTTTCTATAGTTGCTATTTGAACAAATCTCTCTTTTAATCTTTCTAATATTTTTTTTCCTTCTTCAACATTTTTTAATTCCCTTCCTTTAAACACGACACTAATTTTCACTTTATCTTTTCCTTCTAGAAATTTTTCAATATGTTTTGCTTTTATTTCCAAATCATGTTTATCAATCCTGGGACGAATTCTTATCTCTTTCAATCGCACAGCCTTCTGTTTCTTTTTGTTTTGCTTTTTCTTTTTTATTCTCTGATACCTGTATCTATTATAATCAACCAATTTACATACCGGAGGTTCAATTCCCATTGATACCTGTACCAAATCCAGCTCTTTCTCTAACGCAATAGCCTGTGCTTCTTCCTTATCCATTATCCCTAATTGTTTTCCGTCCACATCAACAAGCCTTACTTTTTTTGCTTTAATATCATCGTTTTTACTAACTTTTTTTTCCTTTTTGTGTTTTATTCTCAATCAACCCCTTTCTATTAAAAAATAATTTTTCTCTATTTCTCTAAAATACATTCCACTAATAAAAATCCGTTTTGTTCTACCAAAACTAACTTTAGGCTAAAAAAGATGGCTCACGCCATCCCTTTTATTTAAAATACCTTTCCTTCAATCAACAACCTTTTTGCCTGCTTTAACATAAAAAACAACCCAATTTAAAAGGCGCAAGGTGAAAAATAACTGTTTTTTTATTAAAAACAATTACTTCTCTTTCTATATCTTTTCCTAATTTTTTAAAAGCCAAAACAACATTCGCAGTTTACAACATTCTTTCTTATTTGTCAAGTTTTTTATTGACTTTTGAAACACATTCAATTAGAATGAAGCTGTTTTGGTCTATCTTCATCTTAGCCGGAGTGGTGAAATGGCAGACACAGCAGACTCAAAATCTGCCGTCTAATTGTGGACATGAGGGTTCGACTCCCTCCTCCGGCACCAAATTGTTTTTTATTCCGTCCTGTTAAATCCAAACCGTCAAAACTTGACCCATTTAAAACAAATCCATCGACGGCATTTCTTCCGGGTCAATAATTGCGTTTATTACCGTCGGTTTTTTACTCTCTATTAATCGAGGCATAATTTCTTTGAGCTCCCCGGGTTTTTCTATCTGAACGGCCTGTGCTCCTAAACCTTCCGCTATTTTTACAATATCCAATCTTTTGAAAGTAGAAGAAATATACCTTCCTTGATATTGACTTTTCTGCCTTGCGTAAACAGTTCCTAACCGGCCATTATTAAGCACTAACCAGATCACCGGAATATTATAATTAACAGCGGTAGCAATTTCCATCCCGTTCATACCAAAACTTGCATCTCCTACTATCGCAATCACAGGTTTCTGGGGAGCAGCTATTTTTCCGCCAATAGCCGCAGATATAGCATAGCCCTTTGAAGAAAAACCTATATTACATAAAAAAGTTCCCGGATGATAACAAGGAAAATATTGTAATGCCCAAAGCAAACTATTCCCCCTATTAGTAAAAACGATTGCCTCATCAGGTAAACTATCCCGCAAATCTTTCATTAAACGCTGTGGTTTAACAGGAGAACTATCGGAATACATCATTTTTTCATTATCAAACATAGAATTTTCTTTTTTAAAAGAACGAATTCCCTCTATAGACATTTTAGGTTCAAATTCGTTCCAGTTGGTATCCCGTGAAATTTGATACATCATTTCTGTCAATAGTGTAAGGGCATCCCCACACAAACCTATAGTTGTCGGACAATTCTTGCCAATCTGATAAGGTTCTATGTCTATCTGAATCAAAGCCTTCGTCGGATTAAGCTTTCCCCGATAATGAGAACTCGACAATTCATTCAAACTTGTACCTACAGCCAATAAAACATCGACTTCCCCTGAATGCAAATATTTATTGGCAATCGGTGTCCCGGCAGACCCAAAAATTCCCAAAGAAAGTAAATGGTTTTCCGGAAAAGCCCCTTTTGCTTTAGGAGTCGTCGCTACCGGAATTACTAATCGCTCGGCAAATTTGCGAATTATTCGGTTTGCTCCGGCATTATTCACTCCATTACCAAGAAGAATAGCCGGGTTTTGTGCCTGAAGAATAAACTTAGTTGCTCTTTTTATTTCTTCCCGGTCAAAAAATGTTCTTTTCATTAAACGATATTCACAAGGCGGAATTATCTCTTCCTCTACTTCCTCATTCATTAAACTAAGCGGTAAATTAAGATGAACCGGCCCTTTTCGGCCATTTAATGCTACCCTTAAACAATGCCTTATTGTCCGGGATAAATAACTAACAGCTGAAACATCAACACTTAATTTTGTAATTGTTTTAAACATATCCATCACATCTATTTCATCATAAAAATCTTCCTGAAAAAGCCCTCTTTTCATGACATTTTCACCCGAAGAAGCGGTTAAAACAAATAAAGGAACGGCTCCTGCGTAAGAAGTCCCTATTCCGGCAAGTAAGTTCATACTTTCTGCTCCTGCCGTAGCACAACAAACCCCTAATTGCTGACTTACCCGGGCATACCCATCAGCAATAAACACTGCTCCTTCATGACGTTTGGCCAATATGGGGGTTATCGTCCGCATATTATATAATTCATCATAAAAAGGCATTAGAGATTTTCCGGGAATGCCAAAAACATATTTAACTCCCTCCTGCTCCAAATATTTTAGAAGTAATCGTATTACACTACACCTCAATTTTAAAACCTCCGAATTTATTCTCTAATAATATATTCTTTTCCATAACCATTTATAAACGCTTCCGCACATCCGGTATCAAATTGTGATTTTTCATTATTTTTTATTTCACGCAAAGCTTCGATATCAGATTTTTCTTTTTTATGAAATCTGGGAGAAGTCATAGAATCAAAAGCATCGGCTATAGCAAGAATCCGGCTAATCAAAGGAATTTTCTCTCCTTTTAATCCATCTGGATATCCTGTTCCATCTAATCTCTCATGATGGTGACGAATAATAGGAATAATATCTTTCAATTCCTCTATGGGACTCAAGATTTCCTCCCCCATAACCGGATGTTTTTTCATTATTACCCAATCTTCTCTTGAAAAATTTCCCTTTTTCTCCAAAATTTTTTCCGAGATTCCTATCTTTCCTACATCATGCAGCAATCCGGCCAATTGTACATTTCGCGTTTCTTCCGCAGAAAAACCTAATTCCCGGGCTATAAT
>CBDUZB010000042.1:0-12353 GCA_965371605.1 uncultured bacterium | reverse complement strand
CCCTTTTTCAAAGGGGGAAGAAAGCATAGTGCATTCTTTAAAAAAGGGGGAGGACAACCTGTCTGCGTGTTACGCACAGGCAGGAATGT
This sequence comes from uncultured bacterium, assembly GCA_965371605.1. Classification (GTDB taxonomy): domain Bacteria; phylum CBDUZB01; class JAGLHV01; order JAGLHV01; family JAGLHV01; genus JAGLHV01. Next base: position 12,264 of record CBDUZB010000042.1, on the reverse strand, counting down.
CAAATACTTTTGACATTACGAGAAAAAAAAGAGGAGGGACAAATTATGAGATGCCCTAAATGTAAAAAGGAAATGTCTGTTTTGGAAAAGGTTTGTGGAGCGTGTGGGTATGTTTTTGATAAGGGTGTTTTTAATAAGCTTTCATGTTATTTTGGGTTAAAAAATCAATTTAGAAGTTTGTGGTTGCTTAAACATAAATTTCAGGAAGAACTGGAAGTTCTCAATAATAAAATAAAACAATATGAAGAAATGTTGACTGATGATTTAAAGAATTTATCAGCAAATATTCCAAAGGAAGAAATTAAGCAAAAGGATGAGGTTAAGATTGAGAAAAAAATTACCCAGTCTAACCTTGAAATCCGTTTTGGACAGAAGTGGTTGCTTATTATTGGAATAGTATTAACCATTTTTGGTGTTGGTTATTACCTTAAATATTCATTTGAGCAAGGATGGATCGGCCCTTCCGGCCGGGTGGCAATGAGTTATTTATTTGGTATAGCGTTTCTTTTTACCGCTAATAAATTAATACAGAAAAAATTTAGAAGGTTAGGTTTATATATATACGGAGGTGGGATAGCAATGCTTTATTCTGCTACCTTTGCCGGTTTCCAGCTTTATCGTTTATTCAATTCTACTTTATCCATGGTATTGATGATTTTGATTACGCTGTTAGTCTCTGCTTTGTCTATTTTTTACAATACCAAATGGCTGGCAGTGTTAGGGCTGGTGGGAGGATTCCTAACTCCGATTTTACTCAGTACGGGACAGGATAATCAGGTGGCCTTAATGGTCTATATGGTAGTTCTTAACAGTGGGTTATTGATAATAGCTTTTCAAAAAAAATGGGAATTGCTTAATGCATTGGGTTTTAGTTTCACCTATCTTTTATTTAGTACCTGGTGTATGAATTATTATTCTTTAGATAAATTTTGGATTACTATGATTTTCCTTAATATTTTTTATCTGATGTATACTTTTATTCCTTTTGCTTATCAACTCAGAGAAAAGATCACAGAAAAGATGAATGGTTTTTATATAATGATATTTAATTCTTTTATCGTTTTTGCTTATAGCTATTTTATGATTAAACAGCGTTTCGCCGTGGAGTGGGTTAGCATAGTAACAATTATTTATGCGGCTATATTTCTTTTGATGGCTAATTATTTATATAAAAAGAATATGCATCGGGTAGACGGGTTTATTATACTTATTTCAAAAGCAGCATTTTTTTTAGTTATTACTATTCCTATAATGTTTTCACAGCACTGGATTACTGTTTTCTGGATGGTGCAGGTGATAATGTTATTTTGGTTAGGGAGTAAGTTAAATCGGCATATTTTGGTTAAAGGTTCATATGTACTGTTTGTAATTACATTATACAAGTTCCTGTTTTATGATTACGGTTCAATTTTTAACCTTCGCGTATATGGGTGGTTTATAAAACCTGACTATGGGTATATGATTGTTGAACGCTATTTAACCTTATTTTTTTTATTAGCCGGAGCATATATATTTGCCAGTATGGTGAAAAAAACAGGGAGGCAATATGTAACGGGAGAGTCTTTGCCCCAATTAGCTCAAGAATTAAGCATAAGAAATTCTTCCAGAATATACGCGGTTTGGGGTTCTATGCTGTTTATTGTCTTGAATATTGAAACTGCTGCTTTTTTTCATAATTATTTATTAAATGCCCGGTTTGCGGCAATATCGGTTTTATGGACGGGTTTTTCTGTAATGTTGATGGTTAAAGGGTTTAAAGATAATAATTCTATATTTCGGAGAGTTGCTCTTGGGTTATTCATCATTACGATTCTGAAGGTATTCTTTGTCGATATTTCCAATATTAGTACTCCGTATCGGGTCATATCATTTATTCTTTTAGGCCTGGTGCTTATCCAGGTATCTTTTTTATATTACAAATACAAGGATAAATTAATTTCTGTTATTTCCGGAGACAAAAAGAGGGAGGAAGAATAATGAAAAAAATAATTGTCTGGTTTTGTTTTTTGTTGTTTCCCGGAATTGTTTTTTCGGCCGATGTTTGTGTTTCTTTAAAACCGCAGGATTTTAAGTATTCTCTTGAACTTAACGGAGCAATAACTAAAGACAATATTTATCAGATTCATTTAGGAAATGGTGTGCTGGAAAAATGTATTCCCGGTTGTAAGGATATCAGATTATTTGATTCAAAGAATAATGAAATTCCGTATGTGATTTTGGATTATAATTATATCTCGGAAAAAGATAAGAGGCACAGGCTTAAAATCACAAAATACCGTTATGACGAAAATTCCGCTGTGATTACCCTTTCTACTTTAAAGAAAGAAAATAAAGAGAAAAACATTCAAATTAATGCTATTTATCTTGACATAGTGAGTAATGATTTTAATAAAAAAGTAAAAATAAGCGGAAGTAATGATGGTAAAAAGTGGGTGTTGATAAAAGAAGATACCATATATGATTTTTCTTCCCAGGTTACTTTACGAAAAACAGAAGTAGAATTCGAAGGCGTAAGTTACCCGTATTATCTAATTACTCTTACTGATGAGAAAATGCAAAAAGACAGTCAGCAATCCATAAAACTAAAATATGCTCAGCTTGAATTTAGTGTGGACAACATGGAGAATAAAAAATTACACATAAACTCTGTTAAAGCTAAATTTAAAACAGAAAAAAGCAAAAATATCATTTATGATAAAAAAATCTTTACCGGTAGTGCTGCCTCACTTGATAAAAACGGGGATACGGTTATCGAAATAGAAGCCGGATTACCGGTGGAAAAAATATATTTTGATATAAGCAATGCATATTATTACCGTAAGGTAAGAGTTTATTATAGTGATACAGGAGATACTGACTCTTATAAGTTGTTAAATAAAGGAGTAATCTATACTTTTACTTTATTCAATGTAACCGATGTAAAAAACTATGTTTATTTGTCATCTCCAAAATATAATTTTTATAGATTGGTCATAGAAAACAAAAACAATCCTCCTCTGGATATTAAAAATATTACTTTTAAATGGATTCAAAAAAACCTTTATTTTGTTGCGCTTAATAATGATATGCAGCATTTTTTATGCTTTGGTAATAAAAATACAGATAAACCGGAGTATGATTTATCCAGATTTATCCATAAAAATAATTGGTACAAACAGGACTATACGAAACTTGAGGAATCTGATATCTCAGGCAATGAGAATTTTGTTTCCCGTTTGGGAAAAGACAAAAAAGCACAAATTGAAAAAATTATACTTATGGCCATAGTAATCTTTCTGGGTTTATGGATTAGTTTTTTTCTTTATTCATTAATGCAAAAAGCTCAGGGCGCTAAAAAATGAAAAAAATCAATAAATTACTCTTGTTCTTAGTATTTATTGAACTGAATTTATTTGTTTCTTATTCTGCGGCAGTAAAATCGATCAATACGCTCTGATCTTTTTAATAGCACGGATGAATATTTTACTTCTTTCAACCATTTTTAAGAGGTGTCTTCTTTTTTCTTGACAGAATAGATATTTTTATGCTTTAATGTATAAAATAAAACAGAATGGGAGGGGCAAAAGTGGTAATAAAAGACATTTTAGACGAATTAGTACGTACCCCGGGAGTGGAAGGGGCAGTGCTAGTGAGCAAGGATGGGTTTGTTATTGATAGCGCGACTACTAAAGATATGGATACAGAGGAAATAGGTGCTGTTTTTGCCGGGGCTACCGGGCCTTCGGAAATCGTAGGGGAACGATTAGCGATGGGGAATCTTGTTCAGTCAATGTTAGAATACGAAAAGGGTATGATTGTTGTCCTTTCAATAAAAGAATCCTTTTTAGCGGTAATAGCCGGAAGTAATGCCAATTTGGGACTGGTAAGAATTAGCACAAAAAAAGCAAAAATAGAATTAGAAAAATTAGTGTAAAAATTCAATTATATGCTGAAAACAATTGTAATAAATAATTACTTTATTGTATTCGGGTAAAGAGGTGGAAAATGAAAAAAATACATCCTAAGTATGAAGAAGTGGTTGTAACATGTGTTTGCGGCCATAGTTTTAAGACCAAGTCTACGAGCAAAAAAATTCATTTGGATATTTGTTCCCAGTGTCATCCTTTTTATACAGGACAACAGAAATTTATAGATACGGCAGGACGGGTGGAGAAATTTAAAACCCGTTATAAGAAAACAGAGGGGAAAACAGTAAGGAAAAAAGTAAAAAAAGCCGTTAAAAAAGTTAAAGGAGAAATAAAGGTCAAGAAAGAGGCGAAAATAGTAAAGGGAGCAAAAGAAACTAAAGAGCCCAAAAAGATAAAGAAAGTAAAAGAAACAAAAGAGAATAAGTAGGGTGACTATTTTGCAGGAAAACGAGCAGAACATATTTTGTGTTCTGCTTTTTTTATATAAGATTCAGCCGGTTTATAAGCAAGAAAGAGAGTAAATAAATGAGTGAAAAAGAAAAGATTGCTGTCGGAGGGCAAGCGGTTATTGAAGGGGTAATGATGCGCTCTCCTCACTTTTACGCAGTAGCTTTGCGCCGCAGCAATGGGGAAATAACGGTGGATAAAAAGCCGATAAAGTCTCTTTCCCAAAAGTGGCCGTTTTTTAAATTACCTTTATTACGCGGAGTAGTGGTATTAATAGAGTCTTTAGTTATCGGAATTAAAACACTTACTTATTCCGCAGATGTTTTTGCCGGTGATACGGAAGGGGAGGAGATAAAGGAATCGACATCAAAAGAGAACAGCACGAAAAAAGATAAAAAAAACACTTTATCTTCCTTTGTACTGGTTCTGACTGTTTTATTCTCTTTTTCATTCGGTATTTTTATTTTTATTATATTGCCTTTAATGATTACCCAATATTTAAAAATGAATGTCTTCGAATTTGAAAGCAAGGTTGCTTTTAATTTAATTGATGGTATTGTAAGAATTAGTGTTTTTTTAATTTATGTGGTAGTTATTTCTTTTCTGAAAGACATACGCAGGGTATTTCAATATCACGGGGCAGAGCATAAGGCCGTTTATGCTTATGAGGCAAAGGAGGATCTGACAGTAGAAAATGCAAGAAAATTTTCTACGCTTCATCCTCGTTGCGGGACGGCTTTTTTAGTTATCGTAATGGTAATGAGCATTTTTATTTTTTCTTTGTTTACACCCGCTTCTTTTTTGGAAAAGTTTTTAATTCGATTAATCTTAATTCCCTTTGTTGCCGGTATTTCTTATGAAATTATTAAATTTTCGTTTAAAGCAAGGTCAAATCCGCTGATAAAAATTATTATGTTTCCCGGACTCTTTTTACAAAAAATAACTACTTCTACTCCTGATGATGGCCAAATAGAGGTAGCTTTAGCGGCCTTGAATGAAGTTTTGAATGCGGAGCAGGTTAGTCACAAGCAACAATTAGAGAGAGAAGGATTATAATGAAGAAATTAGAAGGAATAGAAGAACGTTATAAGGAGTTAGAGCGTAATTTAGCCAATCCGGATATTATTGCTCAACCAAATAAATTTAAGGAGTATGCTAAAGAACATGCCCAGCTTTCTAAAATTGTTTTAAAGATTCAGGAATATAATAAAATCTGTAAGAATATTAGCGATACTGAGGAAATGTTGTGTGTGGAAAGCGATGAAGAAATGAAAGAGTTAGCGCAAAAAGAGACACAAGAATTAAAGGAAGCTTTTAAAAAAACGGAAAGAGAATTAAATCTTTTATTAATTCCCAAGGAGCCTTACGACAGCAAAAATATTATTATGGAAATCAGGGCGGGAACGGGAGGGGATGAGGCTTGTCTTTTTGCCGGCGATTTGTTTCGTATGTATAATCGATATGCAGAGAGAAAGGGTTGGGTTATAGAAGTTTTAGATAGCCATGCGACAGAGTTAAAAGGGTTTAAAGAAGTAGTTTTTTCTATCCAGGGAAAGGATGTTTATCAGCATCTTAAGTATGAACGGGGAATACATCGGGTGCAGCGTGTTCCTTTGACTGAATCGGGAGGGAGAATTCATACCTCGGCAGTTAGTGTGGCTATTTTACCTGAAGCCGAAGAAGTGGAATTGAATATAAATCCTAAAGATCTTAAAATCGACACTTTTTGTTCTTCTGCTCCCGGAGGACAGCATGTTAATAAAACGTCTTCGGCGATAAGAATTACTCATCTTCCTTCAGGCATAGTAGCGCAATGTCAGGATGAGCGTTCACAATATAAAAACAAAATAAAAGCTATGAAAATTCTACGCGCCCGAATACTGGAAGGAATGAGGGATAAACAGGAGCGGGAAATAGCACAAAAGAGAAAAAGCCAGGTAGGAAGTGGAGATAGAAGTGAAAAAGTTCGTACTTATAATTTCCCCCAGGATAGAATTACCGATCATCGTATCGGATTAACAATGCGTAATTTAATGAATGTTTTGGATGGAAGTTTAGATCCAATAATTAATGCTCTTTTTGAAGCACAGCAAAAGAAATTTAATGAGGAATTAATATTATGAGTTTAGCGGGAGTAAAAACCGAAGGAAAATCCGGGGAAGAAAAAAGATGGACTGTGTCCGATGTTTTAAAATGGACTACCCAATATTTTAATAGTAATAATATTAGTGAGGCGCGGTTAGATGCTGAAGTTTTGTTGTCCCATGTCCTGGATTTGGAACGGTTAAAACTTTATTTAGAGTTTGACCGTGTTTTAGAGAAGGAAGAATTAAGTGCTTACAAAAGTTTAATTAAAAGGAGATTGGATTTTATTCCTGTAGCTTATTTGGTTGGACAAAAAGAATTTATGGGGTTGGGGTTTTTTATAAATAAACATGTTTTAATTCCCCGTCCGGAAACAGAATTATTGGTAGAAACAGTTATTAATAAAATTAAAGAAGGGTTTCCCTATAGTTTTGAAGAAAAAACGAAAAAGGGGAAATTGGTTAAAGAATCAATTCCACAAATAATAGATTTAGGAGTTGGTTGCGGAAATATTGCGGTTAGTATAGCTAAGTATGTTAAAAAATGTAAAATTTATGCTATAGATGTAAGTCAGAAATGTTTGGAAGTAGCTTTTCATAATAGTAAAACATATAAAATTGAGGATAAAATAACTTTTCTTTTAGGTAGTTTGTTCTACTCCCTGGAAGGATATAATTTAAAAGGAAAAACAGATTTTATTGTTTCTAATCCTCCTTATGTAAAAACTACGGAATTTGATAGTTTACCGCTGGAGGTCAAACAAGAACCTTACATTGCTCTGAATGGGGGGCAGGATGGTCTGGATTTTTATGAGCGGATTATTTCCCAATCATTGATTTATCTTAAAGAAGAAGGATATTTGATTTTAGAAATAGGGGATGGTCAAAAGGAAGCGGTTGTTGATTTAATGGAGAAGAAAGGGTTTTGTTCGATTCAGGTGGTTAGGGATTATTCCGGAATAGAGAGAATAATATTGGCGCAAAAAAGCATGTTTAAAGGAAAAAGAAACTAAATTTTTAAATAAAAACAGAAAGTATTAAAACAAAAAATGGATAAAATAATTATTAATGGGGGAAGAAGATTAGAAGGGACAATAAAAATAAGCGGTTCGAAAAATGCTTCCCTGCCGATTTTAATGGCGACTTTATTAACCGATAAATTGTGTTCTTTAACTTGCGTGCCTCATTTGTATGATATAAAAACTATTATTTCTTTGCTGACACATTTGGGAAAAACGATAAAAAGGGAGGATGATCGGGTTTGGGTATCCTCTTCGGAGAATATTTGTCTGGAAGCACCATACGATTTAGTTTGTAAAATGAGAGCATCTGTTTTAGTAATGGGGCCGCTTTTAGCTCGTTATGGGAAAGTTAAGGTTTCTTTGCCCGGGGGGTGTGCTATAGGTTCCCGGCCGATAAATTTACATTTGGATGGTTTTAAAAAATTAGGTGCAGAAATAAGTATTCGCAAAGGGTTTATTCATTTGTCGGCTAAAAGAGGACTTAAAGGGAGAAAAATATTTTTGGATTTTCCCAGTGTTGGTGCAACGGAAAATTTAATGATGGCTGCTGTTCTGGCTAAAGGAACTACCTTTTTAGAGAATGTAGCTTGTGAACCGGAAATTACAGATTTAGCTTCTTTTTTAAACAAAATGGGGGCGAGGATTTTTAATGCAGGAACAAATATTATAGAAATTCATGGGGTAGAAGAATTAAAAGGAGCTGAGCATTCGGTAATTCCCGATAGGATTGAAACCGGAACATATTTGCTTGCAGCGGTACTTACCCGGGGCAGGGTAAAGATATTAAATGTAAATCCTACACATTTAGAGATAGTAATAGCAAAAATGAAAGAAGCGGGGGTAAAAATAAAATTTGATGATAGTACAATGGAAGTAAGTGCGTCTGAAAATTTGAAGCCGGTAGATATTAATACATCCCCTTATCCGGGTTTCCCTACGGATATGCAGGCACAGTGGATGACTTTTATGAGTCTCATTCCGGGTGAAAGCATTATTTCCGAAACGGTTTTTGAAAATAGGTTTATGCATGTAGCGGAATTGCAACGCATGGGTGCTAATATTAGAGTTAAAGGGGATTTGGCGGTAATTAATGGGGTAGAACAATTAAGCGGGGTTCCTGTGAGAGCTACTGACTTGCGTGCCTCGGCGGCTCTGGTTTTAGCCGGGTTGGTTGCCGAGGGAGAAACATCTATTAGTGATATTTACCATTTGGATCGTGGATATGAATCAATGGAAAAAAAATTAGGGCAGTTAGGTGCGGAAATAAGGAGAGAGGGAGATAAAGACAGTTAATAAAGACGGTTTAATTGGTTTAGATTAGTTTTATTGGTTAAAGGAGAAAAGAAAAAGGCAGGTACAAAGTTAAAGACAAATTCCCAACTTCAAATTTCAAAATTCAAAACAGAGATAAAGATAGTCGCAAAGGCATTGAGGCACAAAGACAGAAACAAAAGTCCATAGTCCATAGACAACAGATTAAAGACAACAGATAACAGAAAGTTATAAGTTATTAGTTATGAGTTATAAGTTAAAGAATAGCAAATGGTAAATAGCAAATAGCAAAAGACAAAAAATAAAGAATAGATTCCTAATGTAGTTGCCCAATTTATTGGGCAGAACGGATAATAATGATGCCTGATAAATCAGGCAACTACAAAATAATTGTAAAATTTAAAACAAAGTTATAAGTTAACTACAAAAAGACAAACAAAATCCATAGATGACAGATAAAGACGAAAGACGAAACAAAGACAAAGATAGGCATCCGCCTTACTGACTGGCGAGACTGTCGCTCCGCTCCAGCAGTTGATAGTCCATAGATAACAGACAGTTATTAGTTATGAGTTATAAGTTAAAAGACGGAAAAGTAAGAGAAAGACAAAATAAAGAAACTAAACAAAAGAAAAAAGACAAAGGAAAAAATAAAATTTAGAAAGTGTTTTTATGGATAAAATAGAAAAAGAGGTTAAAAAAATTATTGAAGAGGTAAAAACAAAAGGCGATAAGGCAATTTGTTTTTATACTCAAAAATTTGATAAGGTAAAATTGCGCCCGGAAAAGTTGTTAGTAAAAAAGAGGGAAATCGGGGATGCTTATAAGCAAGTTGATGAGGATTTTATCACAGCACTGAAAAAAGCCAAATTAAATATTGAAAGTTTTCATAAAAGGCAAAGAATAAAAAGCTGGTACAACGATGAAAATGGAATTCTTTTAGGGGATATCTGGCAACCATTGGAAAAAGTAGGGGCATATATTCCCGGGGGAAAATATGCTTATCCCTCATGTGTGTTAATGAATGTTTTACCGGCGAAGGTTGCCGGTGTTCCTCAGGTAATTATGGTTTCTCCCCCGGGCAATTTAACTCCGGCGGTATTGGTAGCCGCGGATATTTGCGGTGTAGACCGAATTTATCGAGTTGGCGGGGTTCCGGCAATTGCTGCCCTTGCTTATGGGACGGATACTTTACCACGGGTAGATAAAATTGTAGGCCCGGGAAATATTTATGTAACCTGCGCTAAAAAAATGCTTTTTGGTGAAGTGGGAATTGATATGTTAGCCGGCCCCAGCGAGATAATGATTTTTGCCGATGAGTTATCAAATTGTGATTATATAATTTCGGATTTTTTAGCTCAATTGGAACATGACCGAAACGCCAAAGCAGGTTTAGTTTCTACTTCTGCATATTTAATTAAAAAAGTACAGACTCAGCTTCGAAAAATCAAAAACGGTTTCAACCTGAAACAGATTAATTTTTTTAAAGTAAAAAATTTAAATGAGGCAATCAAAATTATTAATCGGGAGGCTCCTGAACATTTGGAAATTTTAACTAAAAATCCGGAAAAGATGTTGCTTAAAATAAAAAATGTAGGAGCGATATTTTTAGGTGAGTATTCCCCTGTAGCTTTGGGAGATTATTTTGCAGGGCCTTCTCATACTCTTCCCACTGGGAAAACAGCAAGGTTTTCTTCCGGACTTTCCGTCTATGATTTTATGAAGAGAACCAGCCTTATTTTTTATAGTAAAGAAGCATTAAAAAAATGTAGCCGTGATATCCTTAAATTGGCGGAAATGGAAGGATTGAAAGGGCATATGAATTCTGTGAAGGAAAGACTAATTGGTTCCGGGGAGGAAATTAGTTTGAAAACAAAGCAGGAAAAGGGAGGGAATGGTGGGCAAAACAAAAACAAAAAGATTAGCAAGAATAAAAAGAGTAACTAAAGAAACTCGGATAAATTTAATTCTGAATCTGGATGGGGAAGGAAAATACAAAATAGAAACACCCGTACCCTTTCTCAATCATATGTTGGAATTATTTACTAAACATGGTTTGTTTGATTTACAGATTAAAGCGATGGGTGATACAGAAGTGGATGACCATCATACGGTAGAAGATATTGGAATAGCGTTGGGAGAGGCCGTATCCAAAGCATTGGGAGATAAGAAAGGGATTGAGCGTTTTGCTTCTTCTTTTGTGCCGATGGACGAGGTTTTAGCTCAGGTAGTAATAGATATTAGCGGAAGGCCAAAATGTGAAATAGATTGTTTGAGAGATTTTTATACAGCAGAAGATATACAAATCATGAAATTCGATCCTCAATTAATAGAGGAATTTTTTAAAGCTTTTTGTGATAATGCGAGGGTTACTTTGCATATTAGAATAATCAGGTCAGGGAAGAATATGCATCATTTAATTGAGGCGATATTTAAAGCTTTTGGCCGGTCCTTGTCCAAAGCGGTTGCCTATAATCCTAAGAGAAAAGGAATTCCCTCGACAAAAGGGAAGCTTTAAATATAAGAAATAAATCATTAAAAAAAGGGGAAAAGCGTTTATGCAAATTATACCGGCAGTAGATTTAAGAAAAGGGCAATGTGTTCGTTTGACTCGGGGAAAGTTGGAAAACGAAACTGTATTTTCTAAAGACCCTTGTTTTATGGCTAATCTTTGGCAGGCCAAGGGGGCAAAGAGGATACATGTGGTGGATTTAGATGGAGCATTCACCGGTGTAATGCAAAATTTAAAGCTTATTAAAGAAATAAGAAAGAAGATTAATATTCCGATGCAGGTAGGAGGGGGAATAAGGGATTTAAAAACAATTAGAAAAGTTCTGTCTTTGGGTGTGGATAAGGTGATTTTAGGAACGGTAACAATTTCTAATCCTGAGCTGGTAAAAAAAAGCATTGCTGAATTTGGAGAAAAAGTTATTGTTAGTATCGATTCTCAAGATGGAAAAGTAGCAATTGGCGGATGGAAGGATATAACTTCTCAATCAGCCTTTTCTTTAGCTGAGCAGTTGATACAGGAGGGTGTTTCAGAAATAATTTTTACTGATGTAACCAGAGACGGCACATTGGAAGGCCCCAATATTAAAGTTATAAAAAATATGCTGCAGAAATTAAAAGCAAAAGTTTCTATAATTATTGCCGGTGGAATGGCAAAATTAGAAGACGTAAGAAAAATAAAGAAAATGGAAGGGTTGGGAGTGACGGGAGTCATTATTGGAAAAGCTCTTTATACTGAAGACATAGAAATAGAAGAGGCAATAAAGATAGGGGAGGGTAAGGAGTTTAAAAGCTAAATTGATAGCTCATAGCTCGTAGACAGAAACTACAGTTACGAGTTAGCAAATAAACAACAGTTATAAGTTATTAGTTATGAGTTATAAGTTAACAACAACTACAAATACAACGACAGTTATTAGTTAAAGACGAAAGACAGGCACAAAGGCATCAAGGCATCCGCCTTACTGACTGGCGAGACTGTCGCTTCGCTCCAGCAAAATAAAAAAAAGGCACAAAGTTAAA
>CBDUZB010000041.1:0-12369 GCA_965371605.1 uncultured bacterium | reverse complement strand
GGTACTGTCAAAAATTAGATGAAAGAATATGAAAAGTAATTTCCCCCTTTGAAAAAGGGGGTTAGGGGGAGGGTACAAACTGGTAACATAGTTTACAAAATAAACCGGATACATGGTTTACACTGTATAATATATAATGTATGGCAAGGAGGTAATTACTATGCCATGGAAAACAGTGAAACCAATGGATCAAAAAATTCAATTAATTGCCGATTGAAAAACAAAGCATTTTAGCATTACAGATCTTTCTAAAAAGTACGGTGTTAGCCGTCCGACGATTTACAAATGGTTTAGTCGATACGAGCAAATAGGTATAGATGGGTTGAAAGAGCAAAGCCGAGATCCTCATCATAGCCCAAATCAAATCAAAGATACGATTATTAATTTATTGATTGCCGAAAAACTCAAAAATCGTAAACGTGGACCTAAGAAAGTTTATTATCAACTAAAAGAACAGTATCCGCATCTTGAATTACCATCAATAAGCACTATTGGTGAATGGTTCAAAAAGAAAGGTCTTATTATAAAACGCAAAAAACGCTTACGAGTGCCACCGTACACTGAACCATTTCAAGAATGCCAAACACCAAATGATGTTTGGAGTGCTGATTATAAAGGACAGTTTTATACAAAAGATGCTCATGTATGTTATCCTCTTACAATCAGTGATAATTATAGCCGGTACTTAATAAAATGTAACGGATTGCCAGGGCCGCGGTATTATGAAACCAAAGCGGTATTCGAAATAGCATTTGAAGAATATGGTCTTCCTGATGCAATTCGTATCGATAATGGTGTTCCTTTTGCCGGCAAAGGTGCTGGTGGACTTAGCCGTTTATCAGTATGGTGGATACAGCTTGGTATTACACCAGAACGTATCGATAAAGGTTGTCCTCAGCAAAATGGCCGTCATGAACGCATGCATAGAACACTGAAAGATGAAGCATTAGACCCAATAGCTTTAAATATGAAAGAGCAGCAAAAAAGCTTTGATATGTTTCGCCATGATTACAATAATTACCGGCCACATGAAGCGTTGGGACAACAAACACCAAGCAAGTACTATAAGAAATCGACAAGATTGTATGTTAAAAAGATTCAACCACCATATTATGATTTTGATAATATTGTCAGAAAGATTAAACGTAGTGGTGAATTACGGTTTAACGGCAAAACGTATCACTTAAGCCAACTGATAGCTAAACAACCTGTTGGCCTTAAAGAAATAGCCGACGGTATATGGAACATTTATTACTATCATTATCGATTAGCGATGCTTGATCTTAGAAAAAACAGAATCATCAAATAGGGACAAAAAGTGTAAACGATGTCCCCGGTTTAAAATGTAAACCATGTTTGTGTTGCACACAGATTTGTGACTATTTGTGACACAATATTTATGAGTCAAGAGTTAGAACAGGGAAAATAAAGGCAAAATATGTTTCTCCCTAGACGCATAATTTTATCCTTCGGGCACGCAGAACAAGCTAAAAATGAAAAACTCGCTTTGCTCAGACAGTTTCATTTTTTAACGCTTGTTAAAGGGTGGGCAAGCCCACCCCTACGCGAAAAATTTGCTATATTGTTCGAAACACATTTCACCTTTATTTTTTAATATTAATATTTACGTTATTCTACATTATTTACGAATGATCCAAATAATTTAAAAAAAATAAAAAGGAGGGATTAAAAGATGAAAGAAAGAATTGAGAAGTCTCTGGAAAAAATCAGGGGATTTTTGCGGGCAGATGGGGGAGATATTGAATTAGTAGAGGTGTCGGAAGAAGGAGTAGTTAAAGTAAAATTAAAAGGTGCCTGCCATGGTTGTCCTATGGCTCAGATTACTATGAAAGAAACGGTGGAGAGAATGATTAAAGCAGATGTCCCTGAGATAAAAACAGTAGAAGCCATATAAAATCGTGGTGTTTAATAAAGGTAAAATATATTTCTCTCGCTTACGCATAATTTTACCCTGCGGGCATGCAAAAACAAGCTAAAAATGGAAAACTCGCTTTGCTCAGACAATTCCATTTTTTTAACGCTTGTTAAAGGGTGGGCAAGCCCACCCCTACGCGAAAAATTTGCTATATCGTTCAAAACACATTTCACCTTCATTATTTTAGTTTGTAGTTGCTCCATTTAGAGATTGTTGAAAAACTCCTCTAAGGTGTCGTTGCGAGGAGCGAAGTAACGAAGCAATCTCGTCGTTATCGTCGGAGAATGAGATTGCCGCACCTTTAGGGGCCTGTAATGACAGAGACAAAAAGGCCTTTTTCAACAATCTCTTTATGGAGCCGTCTTTGTCTTTTATTTTTTTAATTCATAACTAATAACTCATAACTTATAACTGTAGTTTCTGTCTATGGACTATCGACCGTCTTTTGTTTTGTTTTTTTATCTTTTAACTTTGTGCCTGTCTTTTTTCTTTTGTTTTTGTCTTTTGTCTTTTAATTTTTTTAAACTTATAACTCATAACTTATAACTGTAGTTTCTGTGCCTTGATGCTTGTCTTTATCTTTGTTTTTTGTAGTTAACTAATAACTAATAACTTATAACTGTAGTTTCTGTGCCTTTGTGCCTGTTTTTATCTGTCTTTGGGAAAATTTTGCTTTATCAATTGTATCATTCAAGATTAATATAATATAAATGGAAGATAAAATGGAAATGTTTGTTTCTGATTTACTTGTTTTATGGGAAAAATTGCCTGTTTTTTTAAAATTGTGTGAAAAAATTAAAAAAAAAGGGAAATATTTTCATTTATCAGGGTTATGGGGAGGAGCAAAAGCTTTTTTTATTTGCGGGCTGCAATCTAAATTAAAGAAAAGCATTTTAGTTATTGCGGATAACGATGAAGCAGCTGAAAGATTAAAAGAGGATATGGATGCTTTTTGTATAGGTAAAAAAAAGGTGTTTTTTTTCCCATCCGATGATAAACAACAAAGAATTCGGGTGTTAACCGATATTTTAAAAGAAAAAAATCCTGTCATAGTTACCAGCACCCTGGCTCTCGGGCAAAGTACTATGTCTCCGGTAAAGTTTAATTCTAATTCTTTTGAAATGAAAACGGGGAAAACATTTTCAGGGAAAGAAATAATTGAAAAAATGGCAAGAGCAGGATATGAGCGTTTAGAACTAGTAGAAGAAACCGGGCAATTTAGTGTGCGAGGTGAGATTGTTGATATTTGGCCGCCTCAAATGGATAATCCTTTACGCATAGTTTTTTACGGGGATGAAGTGGAATCAATAGCTAAATTCGATGTGGTTTCTCAGCGTTCTAAAATAAAATTAAAAAATTGCTGTATTGTCCCGGCCCGGGAAGAGGAAGAAGTAAAGCTTTTTGATTATTTAGAGAGAGATAGTTTAGTTTTTGTTGATGATTGTTTTGAGAGTTTAGACAAATTGAAAACACCTAAAAATCTTACAGTTTTGGATTTTTCTCCTTCACAGAAAAAAGAATCAATTATCTTTCCTTTTCGGCCTACGGTTAATTTTCCTCAAAATATAGAAATATTTTCCCGGCAAAAAGAACAATGGGATAAGCAGGGGTTTAAAATTTTTATTTTTTGTAATAATCAGGGAGAACGGGAACGAATAGAGGAATTATTTAGTGAAAGGGAAAAGGACCTGGAAAATGTTGAAATAGTGGTAGGCCCGTTAAATAAAGGATTTATTCTACCGGATTTAAAAATGGTAATAGTAACTGATAATGAAATTTTTAATCGTTACAAACAAAAACATTATTTTCCCCCGGTTAAAAAAAAATTCGGCCTTAGTAATTTTTACTCTTTTAATTACGGTGATTATGTAGTGCATGAAAAATATGGGATAGGTAGATTTTTAGGTTTGAATTGTTTGAATGTAAAGGGGAAGGAAAAAGATTTTTTAACACTGGAGTATTTAAATGAGGATAAACTTTATGTGCCGATAGAAGATTTTGTCCTTGTTCAAAAATATATTGGAGGTAGAGGATATAAACCACGGCTTTATTCTCTGGATGGAATAAAGTGGTCTCAGGTCAAAGGGCGGATTAAAAAAAAGCTCCATCAAATGGCGAAAGAACTTTTGCATTTATATGCAACAAGACAAGCTATTAAAGGACATACTTTCAGAGGTAATCTTCTTTATGAAGATGAGTTTGCACGGAGTTTCATTTATGAAGAAACCCCTGACCAAAAACGTGCTATCGAAGAAGTCGGTAAAGATATGCAACTTTCCCGGCCTATGGACCGTTTAGTTTGCGGTGATGTGGGATATGGAAAGACAGAAATAGCTATGAGGGCTGCTTTTAAGGCTGTTTTAGATAATAAGCAAGTTGCCGTGTTAGTTCCAACCACTGTTTTAGCTGAGCAACATTTTAACACTTTTCAGGAAAGATTCAGAGATTACCCGGTTCTTGTCCAAATGCTTTCCCGGTTTCGTATGCCCAAAGAACAAAAGGAAATTATTGAGAGATTAGAAAGGGGTAAGATCGATGTGATTATTGGTACGCACCGTTTGCTTCAGAGCGATGTAAAATTTAAAAATCTGGGTTTATTGATTATTGATGAAGAACAACGGTTTGGAGTAAAAGACAAGGAAAAACTAAAGAACATTCGTAAAAATATTGATGTTTTAAGCCTCTCAGCTACTCCCATACCTCGTACTCTTTCCATGGCTCTGGAAGGAATAAGAAATATGTCGGTCATAGATACTCCTCCCTGGGGGAGGCTACCTATCCGAACTTATGTAGGCAAATACAGTGAAGAAATTATTAAAAAGTCTATTACCTCCGAAATCAAAAGAGGGGGACAGGTTTTTTTTGTACATAACAGGATAGAAGATATTATGGTAGTAGCAGAGCACATAAAACAATTATTGCCGGAGATAAGTATTGGGGTAGCGCATGGGAGAATGAGACCGAAGCAGTTGGAAACTGTAATGTCCGAGTTCGTAAGCAAGAAGTACAATCTATTACTTTCTACTACTATCATTGAGGCTGGTTTGGATATGCCCAATGTTAATACGATGATTATTAGTAATGCCGAAAATTTTGGTTTGAGCCAATTATATCAGTTACGGGGAAGAATAGGCAGGGATCGATATCAGGCGTATGTTTATTTTTTCTATAAAGACAAAAAAAATATTTCTCCGGATGCAAAAAAAAGATTGGAGGCTATTGCTGAATTTACAGGATTAGGTTCCGGTTTTAAAATTGCTCTAAAGGATTTGGAAATACGGGGAGCGGGCAATATTTTGGGGGCTGCACAGCACGGTAATATGCTGGAATTAGGATTGGAATTGTATTGCAAATTACTTTCTCAAAGCATAAAAAAAATAAAGGGGGAAGAGGAAAAAGAACTTCCTTTACCCAGGATAGATGTAAATTTAAACGTTCATATACCTGCCGACTATATCACGGATGCAAATCAGAGAATAATTGTTTATAAAAAGATGATGAATATTACAGGGAAAGAACAAATCGGGCAATTAAAAGAGGAATTGGGTGACCGTTTTGGATTGCTGCCCCAAGAGCTGGAAAGTCTTTTTGATTTATTAGATTTGCGTGTTCTAAGTCAAAAGCTATATATCGACGAAATTAAAATTAAAAAGGACATGGTAATTATAAATTTTTTGCCGCAAGCACAAATAGAACCGGAAAAAGTTTTGGCTTTAACCGGAAGTTATTTGCGGGAAAAAATTAATTTTCAACAAAAAGACTTTTTTCAGATAAAAATTCAGGTAAATCGATTTGTATTAGAAAACAAGCTTGTAGATTTTTTAAAAAAATTCTTGCAAAGGGTGTTATAATTTGATACCATAAGCAATTATTAAATTGGGGCTTCGAAAAGGTATGTCGTAAATATGAACCTGCCTAAATTGGATTATGGCAGGTAAAAAAAGGAGAGGGTAATTGTTTTTTTCTAAATGGATGGGAGTTTTGCTTTTTGTTTCGTTTCTTTTTTCGTGTAGTAGTAAAAAAGATGAAGTATTTTTAGCTAAGGTCGGGGGAATGACTGTCTCTACTTCCCAATACAGGGAAAGGCTGGAGGAAATCCCTTTTTCTTTTCAGGCCTTTGTTAATACCCAGGAGGGTAGGCATCAGGTTTTGGATGCAATGATAAAAGAGCGGCTTTTAGTTGTGGAGGCAAGAAGGCGAGGGTTAAATAAAAATGATGAAATAAAAACGAAGTTAAAGGAATTGGAAGAGAGTTTATTGCTTGCTCAAATGATCAAGGAAGCCAGAAAAAGTGAAATTAGTGTAACCAATGAAGAAACGGCTGATTATTATTTACAAAATAAGGATGAGTTTGCTCATCCCAGGCAGGTTCGGATAAGCCATATTCTTCTGTCTACCTATGAAAAAGCGGAGGAAGTAATGTCTTTGCTTAAACGGGGACGGGGGCGGGGGTTTTCGAGACTTGCTCAAAAGATGTCTATTGATAGTGGTAGTGCAAAACAGGGTGGGGATTTAGGTTTTTTTAGGCAGGGTGAAATTTTTATGCTTCCTGAATTTGAAAAAATAGCTTTTTCTATGGAAAACAAAGGGGATTTGAGTGATGTTGTTAAAACCCAATTAGGATTTCACATTGTGAAGCTGACCGACATAAAACAATTAGAACCTCAAGACTTTAATCAGGCAAAGGAGGAAATAAAAAAAAGGATCGAAAAAGATAAATTTGATCTCTGGATAGAGCAATTAAAAGACAAGTTTAAGGTAAAAATAAATTACGAATTGTTAGACAAAGTTTTTTCGACTTCCCTTGAGGAAGAAATAAACAATGAGGAGGAAGAAAATGAGGAAAAAAATAAAAAGTAATTTTATTGAAAAAAGTGTTGTTTTTTTAATCTGTTTTTTGGGTTTTTGTACATTCACCCTTTGGGCAAAAGTGATTAATAGAACTGTTGCGACTGTGAATGGAGAGGTGATTTTATTGGATGAGTATCAAAAGAAGACAGAATTGTTTATTGACCAATATAAAAAAATGGCCAAAGAAGAAGACCTTGAATCGAAAATAGGAGAGATAAAAAAAGAAATATTAAATCAAATGATTGATGAAAAACTGATGATTCAGGAAGCGGAAAAGAAAAAAATAAAAGTATCCAAACGGAAGATTGAAAAAGGAGTAGATAGTGTTAAAGAGAGATTTTCCGGGGAAGGGGAGTTTAAAAAAGAGTTAAAGAAGCAAAAGATTACTCAAAAAGAATTCAATGAAAAAATTAGCAAGCAGTTGATGGTTATGGAACTGATTGATATGTCCGTAAGATCTAAGATTAGTGAACCTACTGATGCAGAAATAGAAGAATTTTATAAAAAAAATAAGGACAAAATGGTAGAACCGGAGGGAGTTCGGGTAAGACATATACTGATCCCTGTTAGTGATGATGCAACCAAAAGCCAGAAAGAAAGTGCTCTAAAAAAAATAAAAGAAGCACAAAAGAAGTTAAAAAAAGGAGATGATTTTGGTGAATTAGCAAAAGAATATTCCCAGGATCCGGCAAGCAGTAAAAGAGGAGGAGATTTGGGGTTTTTTGTCCCAGGAGAAATGGTTCCGGAATTTGAAAAAGCTAGTTTTGCGTTAAATGTCGGACAAACAAGTGATATTGTAGAAACAAAGTTTGGGTATCATCTTATAAAATGTGAGGAGAAAAGAGCCAGACAGAAGAAAACTCTTGAAGAAGTAAAGGCCAATTTAAAAAATTTAATTTTTCGTCAAAAGATGGAAGAAAAATATGAAAAATGGATAAAGGAATTAAGAAATAAAGCAAATATTAAAATAAGCAAGGATATGGAATAGTTTTTAATTCTCTATGACTAATATGCGCAAAAAACCGATTATCGGGATAACTATGGGGGATGCTGCAGGGATAGGCCCCGAGATTGTCATTAAAGCTTTATCCGTAAAGAAAATTTATAATTGGTGTATTCCCCTGGTAATAGGTGATGCTCAGGTAATTAATTTTTATTTGAAAAGATATAAGCTTCAAAGGAAAATTAATTCAATTGCTGATTGTAACGGGATAAAAGTTGAATTTGGAACAATCAATGTTTTAGATAAAAAAAATATTGATTTTGGCCGTTTGAAAATAGGAAAAGTTCAAAAAATGTGCGGGAGAGCAGCAGTAGAATATGTGAAAGTAGGAATAAAACTCGCTTTGGAAAAACAGATGCAAGGAATGGTCACGGCTCCATTATGCAAGGAAGCAATGGTTAAAGCAGGG
The DNA here is from genome assembly GCA_965371605.1 of uncultured bacterium. Lineage (GTDB taxonomy): Bacteria > CBDUZB01 > JAGLHV01 > JAGLHV01 > JAGLHV01 > JAGLHV01. The sequence goes on along the minus strand of CBDUZB010000041.1, from coordinate 4,170 downwards.
TTTTTTTTCCCGGGACATACGGAGTTGTTGGCAGAAGAGACTTCAACTAAAACATATGCAATGATGTTTGTAGGAAAAAACTTAAAGGTAATCTTAGTTACTACCCACTTGTCGTTCAGCAAAGTGCCTGAAAAAATTAATCAGAAAATTGTTTTAGAAAAGATAAAATTAGCCTACGATGTTTCCCAGAAGTTAAAAATCAAACAGCCTCGCATAGTTGTTTGTGGATTAAATCCCCATGCCGGAGAAGGCGGCTTATTTGGAAAAGAAGAAAAAGATAGTATTATTCCCGCCTGTAAAAAAGCTAAACAATTAGGAATAAATGTTTTTGGTCCTTATCCTGCCGATACGGTTTTTTATTATGCGAAGAAAGGAAAATACGATATAGTTATTGCGATGTATCACGATCAGGGGTTAATTCCCGTAAAATTATTGGATTTTTCTTCCTGTGTAAATGTTACGATTGGGCTGCCTTTTGTTCGAACTTCTCCGGGACATGGTACTGCTTTTGATATTGCAGGAAGAAATATTGCAGATTCATCCAGTTTGGTTGAATCGATACTTGTTGCTGCCAGATTGGCTACATAAATATAAATAAATATGAATAACAATATATTGCTTAATTTTAGGCCTCGAAAAAAATTGGGGCAGAATTTTCTGAAAGATAAAAATGTTGTCTTTGAAATATTAAAAGAGGCAAATATTACTGAACAGGATTTAATTTTAGAAATAGGAGCAGGCAAAGGAATCCTTACTACGGGAATAATTGAAAAGGCCGGCAGAGTTGTTGTTGTTGAAATAGATAAGATTTTATGTTTATATCTTAAAAATTATTTGCCGATAACCGACAAAGTAGAAATTATTCAAACTGATTTTCTGAAATTTAATCTGGAGACGGTGAATTGTGCAAATCCTTTAAAATTTAAAATTATTGCTAATCTTCCGTACTATATTACAACTCCCATTATACTGAAACTTTTAAAACAAAGGGTTTGGGAGGAAGCATTATTGATGGTACAAAAAGAAGTAGCCCAGAGAATTCTTTCTTCTCCGGGGGTAAAAGCTTATGGCCGGTTAAGTATAATTGTTGGCTATTATTGTGATGTAAAGTTTATTAGTTATGTCCCTCCGGAAGTTTTTTCTCCTCGGCCCGTGGTTAGTTCGGCAATAATAAAATTAATTTTAAGAAAAAAACCGCTTGTTTATGTAAAGAACGAAATTTTTTTCTTTACCCTTGTTAAAGTAGCTTTTTCTAAACGAAGAAAAACTTTGATTAATAATTTAGTGACATTTCATAATTTGAGTTTGAAAAAAGAAATGTTATGCACAATATTATCAAAATTAAATATGTCATCTGATATTCGGGGAGAAAAATTAAGCATAGAACAATTTGCCCAATTAAGTAATATACTGGTAGATTTTTTTCCGAATTATGGGCTTAATACCGGAGAATAAAGGTACAAAAATGGATACAACAAGAAAGTTTTTAATTTCTTTTGATACGGAAAAAATGTCTTCTTTGGAGACAGATGTTCTTGTTATTGGCAGTGGTGTCGCCGGCCTTCGTGCAGCGATTGAGAGTGCAAGGTTCGGGAAAGTTCTTATAATAACGAAAGGCAAATTCGATGAAAATAATACGGAACGTGCTCAGGGTGGAATAGCGGTGGTTCTTTCGAAAATGGATTCCTTTAAAAAACATCGGGAAGATTCATTGAGAGCAGGAAAAAAATTGTGCGATATTAAAGCGGTAAATGTTTTAGTAAAGGAAGGGCCTGCGAGAATTAATGAATTGCTTAAATGGGGTATTAATTTTGACAAAGAAAAAGGAAAGCTTTTATTTACCAGGGAAGCAGGTCATTGCATGAGAAGGATTCTTCATGCAAGGGGAGATTCTACAGGCAAAGAATTAGAAAAAGTATTAATTCGTAAAGTTAAGCAGAATAAAAACATTAGAATTTTAGAGTATACTTATGCGATAGATTTATTGCATAAGGAAGGAGTTTGTTTTGGATCTATTGTTGAAACAAAAGGAGACGGGTGTAAAGTTGTTTATGCTCAAAAAACAATATTGGCGACAGGAGGCATTGGACAGCTTTATCGGGAAACCACTAATTCTGTTGTTTCTACAGGGTGTGGTGTAGCACTTGCCTACCGGGCAGGAGCAAAAATAATCGATATGGAATTTATACAATTTCATCCCACTACATTATATATAGCAGGTGCGTCGCGCATTTTAATTTCGGAAGCTGCCAGAGGAGAAGGAGGGGTTTTGCGCAATAAATTTGGAATAAAATTTATGAAGAAATATGATAAAGAAAGAGAACTTGCTTCCCGGGATGTAGTAGCAAGAGCAATTTTTAACGAAATGAGAGATACTAAAAGTGCTTATGTGTATTTAGATCTTACTCATTTAAATGTTGAGTTTTTAAAAAAACGGTTTCCTTATATAACAAAAACATGTTTTTCTTTTGGTATAGATATAAAAAAACATTATATCCCTGTTTGTCCTACCGCACATTATATGATTGGCGGGATAAAAACCAACATGAAGGGAGAAACCGGAATAATTAATTTGTATGCGTGTGGAGAAACGGCATGTTTGGGTTTACACGGGGCTAATCGGTTAGCTAGTAATTCTTTGTTAGAGGGTTTGGTTTTTGGTTACAGAGCGGGAATTTGTGCAGGAGAAAGTGTGGGGAAAAGAAAAAAAGCCCTTAAGATCTCTAACAAGTTTAACAATGAAAAATTAAAAGAATTGGATAGTGAAGATATAAGAAAATCACTGAAAAGTTTAATGACCAGGTTTGTCGGAATTGAAAGGGACAGAGAAACACTTCTGGAAGCACGGAAAGAAATAGTTTTTTGGTCTTCGTATGTAATAAGGAGACTTTTTTCAACTAGCGAGGGATGGGAATTACAGAATATGCTTACAGTTGCAAAAATTATCCAGGAGTCGGCACTCCTCAGAAAAGAAAGCCGGGGCGGGCATTACCGTAAGGATTATCCCGCTGAAAATGATATAAAATGGTCAGGAAAACATATTGAATTTTCTATAAAAGATGGTTGTCGGGTAGGAAAGATATAAATGAAAAAAGGATTAAAAAAAACTATTATTTTTAAAGTTAATTTTGCTCATCCCCAATTAGACAAAATTAAAAATGCAGCCAATGTGATTAAACAGGGAGGTTTAGTTGCTTTTCCTACGGAAACCGTGTATGGTTTAGGTGCGGATGGTTTAAATGCAAAAGCATGTTCCAGAATATTTTCCGTTAAAAAAAGACCGGCAAATGTTCCCTTGATTCTCCATATTGCTTGCAAAAAAAACCTTTTTGATTTGGCAAAAAAAATTCCACGGGAAGCAGAAGATTTAATTGATATATTTTGGCCGGGTCCGTTAACTTTAGTTTTACCTAAATCCCGGATAATTCCGCAAATTGTAACAGGAGGGTTAGATACGGTAGCGATAAGAATGCCTAACAATTCAATTGCTTTAAAATTGATAAAATATGCGCAAACTCCTATTGCCGCTCCCAGTGCTAATCTTTACGGAGGGCACTCACCTACCTGTGCGCAGCATGTGCTCGATGATTTAGACGGTTGCGTGGATATTATTATTGATGGAGGGAAGACAAGTTTAGGGATAGAATCAACGGTTCTGGATTTAACGGTTAAACCCTTTAAGGTTTTACGTATGGGAGGCATTATAGAAAAAGATTTAAGGAAAATTTTAGGGAAAGTAAAATTAGCTGATAATAGAAAAGAAATTAAGAGTCCGGCAGATAATTTTCATCCTTCCGTTTGTTCCTCCGGGAAAATGATATTAGTAGAAAAAACAAAAGGTCAAATCGGCGAGATGCAGGAATTGGCTTTACAATTCAGGAAGTCCGGGAAAAAAGTGGGGGTTGTGGCTACCAAAGAAAACAAAAATAAATTTAATGGTTGTGTTGTTAAAGTGATTGGTTCTGAAAAAGATTTAAATACTTGCGCCTTAAATCTTTTTTCTACGTTAAGAAGTTTCAGTAAGGAAAATGTCGATGTTCTTATTGCTCAAGGGTTTAAACGAAAAGATATTGGTTTGACGATTATGAATCGTTTACAGAAAAACATAAAAAAAAATAGTCCATAGACAGAAACTACAGTTATTAGTTAATAGTTATGAGTTATAAGTTA
>CBDUZB010000040.1:0-12380 GCA_965371605.1 uncultured bacterium | reverse complement strand
GTTTCTGTTTTGAATTTTGAAGTTTGAAGTTGGGAATTTGTCTTTAACTTTGTGCCTCTGTGCCTTGATGCCTTTGTGCCTGTCTTTTTTATCTTTGTCTTTATCTTTATATAAAATTGCTTCCACCATTTTCACCGCCCGTCCTGTTGACAAAACATCATGTACCCGTAAAATATTTACCCCTTTAAAAACGCTCCAAAAACATGTAGCCAACGACCCTTCTAATCTTTGCCCAACAGGCAACCCTAACGTATCACCAATAAATCGTTTGCGAGAGGTTCCTATTAAAAGAGGACAACCCAGTACTTTAAATTCTTCCAATCCCCTTAAAATCTCTAAATTATGCTCTGTTGTTTTTCCAAAACCAATACCCGGATCCAAAATCAAGTTTTCTTTGCTTATTCCATTGCTTTCCGCCCAACAAATACGCTCCCGGAAAAAAGAAATTATATCATTTACTACTTCTTCATATTGAGGATTTTCCTGCATACATTGCGGATTACCCTGCATATGCATAATTATTACCGGAACATTAAACTCTTTTATTACTTTTACCATTTCTTTATTTCGCAAACCGGAAATATCATTAACTAAACTTGCCCCTGCCATAATTGCTTCCCTGGCAACACCAGGTTTACAGGTATCAATAGAAAGAGGAATGTTTATCTTTTTGGATAATATCCTTATCACCGGAAGCACTCTTTTTTTTTCTTCTTCCTCTGAAACAGGCCTGGCACCGGGACGGGAAGATTCACCCCCTATGTCAATTATGTCTGCCCCTTCTTTTACCATTTGTTCTGCACAAAATATTGCTTTATCACAATCATTGTAATCCTTCCCCCCGTCAGAAAAAGAATCGGGAGTGAGATTTAATATACCCATAATACAGGTCTTTTTGTTAAAATCCAATAAATATTTACCACACTTTACTTTGAAATCCCTCTTAGATGAATTAGTTAAAACAGTTTCCATTTGTCTTGCTATTTCTTTCAAACCAAAAGGCTGTTGCTTTAAATGATTACCCAATCGAGCATATTGTTCTAATGTTCCCATCAAAAGAACGTCTGTATAACCATCCTTAAAATCAGCTACTCTATAATTTATCGCCGCTTCCCCACCTCTTACCAGCATCCCCTGTTTTAACAAATTAGCTGCTTTGTTAGTTATTTTATCTATTTTTATTAATTTAAAAACACCTTTTTTAACCATTAATTCCACACCCTTGGCATTAACCCCTATCTTTTCCATTTCCGTCCTAATCCCCTTCAAACTATTTTTTTCAACTACCCTCATTCCCATCTTCTTATCCCTTCATCCTTTAGAAAAAATTACCGGAAAAATAATATTACTAAACTCCTTTTAAAGATTATTTCCCCTATCTTTAATCAAAGCAATTGCCTCTGCTCTGGTACGGGCATCTTTTAAGAAAACACCTCTCATTGCAGAAGTAACCGTCTGGGTACCGCTTTTTTTTATTCCACGCATAGTTATACAAAAATGCTCCGCTTCAATAATAACCAACACTCCCTGTGGTTTTACCGCCTTCATTATACAATCGGCTATTTGTTTCGTTAGTCTTTCCTGTAATTGTGGACGACGGGCAATCACATCCACTGCCCGAACAATTTTAGAAAGCCCGGTAAGCCTCCCTTTCGCCGGTAAATAAGCAACATGGGCTTTGCCGAAAAAAGGAATAAGATGATGCTCACAAATTGAATATAAAGGAATATTTTTAACCAGAACAATTTCCTCATATTCTTCTTTTTCATAATAAAGCTGTAATTCTTCCAAGGGATTTTTTTCAATCCCGGCAAAAATTTCTTCATACATTGCCGCTACCCTGGCAGGAGTTTTTTTTAAACCTTCCCGGTTAACATCTTCACCAATAGCTTCCAAGAGCATTTTTACTGCTTTCTCAATTTTTTCCTTATCCATAAAAAAAAACCTCTGGTTCGTCAAATTATAAAAGGTTACCTTTCAAATCGTTGCTTTCCTCTTTTACTTTATTGGCCTCTTTTGTTTTTTCGTTGTTTTTTACTGCTTTTATCTTTTTTTCTTTTTTCAATTCACCCGGCTCTTTTTCCCCTTTTATTATTCTCTTTATTTCTTCCCCTTCCAAAACCTCTTTTTCTACCAATCTCCGTGCTAACTCTTCCAACTTGTCTTTGTTTTCCTGCAATAATTTTTTCGCCCGTTGAAAACATTCCATTATTATTTCTCTCGCTTCTTCATCTATAATTTGAGCTGTTTTTTCACCATATCCTTTTTGCTGTCCTATATCCCTGCCCAAGAAAATTTCTTCATCTTTTTTCTTAAAGCTTAAAGGGCCTAATTTCTCACTCATTCCAAATTCCCGAATCATTTTATCAATTATTCCCGTCGCCCTTAACAAATCATTTTGCGCTCCGGTAGTTACTTCCTTAAAAACTTCTTTTTCCGCAACGTGACCACCTAAAAGAACAGTCACTTTATTTAAAAGGTCTGTTTTGCTGAGATAATTCTTATCTTCCACGGGTAATTGTAAGGTATATCCACCTGCCGGCCCTCTGGGAATAATAGAAACTTTATGTACAGGATCTTCACCCGGAAGCAGGTTAGCAATTAAAGCATGTCCTGCTTCGTGAACAGCAGTAATTTTCTTTTCTTTTTCAGAGATTACTCTACTCTTTCTTTCAGGACCGGCAATAACCCGGTCTATAGCCTCTTCTAAATCACTCATTTCCACTGACTTTTTGTCTCTTCTGGCGGCAAGTAATGCTGCTTCATTAACTACATTAGCTAAATCAGAACCGACAAAACCCACAGTTCTCTGGGCTATCACCTTCATCTTCACAGCCGAGGACATTTTTACACCACGGGCATGTACTCTCAAAATATCTTCCCGTCCCCTTAAATCAGGATTCGGAACTATAATCTGCCGGTCAAACCGCCCCGGCCTCAAAAGAGCAGGATCTAATACATCGGGACGATTAGTTGCCGCAATAAGAATAACCCCCTCCTTGGTATCAAACCCATCCATTTCCACCAATAATTGATTCAGCGTTTGTTCCCTTTCATCATGCCCGCCTCCGATACCGGAAAAACGATGCCTTCCTACTGCATCAATCTCATCGATAAAAAGAAGACAGGGCGCATGTTTTCTGCCTCGTTCAAAAAGATCTCTTACTCTGGAAGCACCTACTCCTACGAACATTTCCACAAATTCAGAACCACTGCAAGAAAAAAAAGGAACACTTGCTTCCCCCGCTACTGCTTTAGCTAATAAAGTTTTACCGGTACCCGGTGCCCCATATAAAAGAACCCCTTTAGGAATTTTACCGCCCAATCTTTGAAATTTTTTAGGCTCTTTCAAAAAAGATATGATCTCCTCTAATTCTTCTTTAACCTCATCACATCCGGCAACATCCATAAAAGTAAATTTTTTCTTATTGTCTCCTGATTGTAACCGCGCCCGGCTCCTTCCGAAAGTAAGGGATTGTTTTCCCCCTCCTTGCGCCTGTCTCATAAGAAAAATCCAGAAAAGCATAAAAAGCAAAATCGGCCCAAAACTAAAAAACACTACCCCCAGCCAATTTCTCTTTGCCCCTTCGTATTTCACCCCTGCCGCCTCCAATTCTTCAATCAATTTGGGATCAACTAAAGGAACCGTTTTAAATTTTTGTTTTTCATCTCCATCCTGATAAACACCTGTTATCCCATCTTCTTTAATAGAACACTCTATCAATTTTCCTGTCTTTATTGTATTTTTAAACTCACTATAAGTAAGTTTTCCTTCTTTCCCCGGTTTACCAATTATATTAGCCAGCCAAACAGCAACAATTATAATAACCAACCACAAAGATAATCCCTTCAAAAACTTATTCAATATTCCCCCTTATATCCATCGTTTAATTTTAACTTCCATTACATTTTTTGTTTTCTTTGTTATTTTTGCTTTATCCGCTCTTCGCAATCCCCCCACCCAAATTATTTCTTCTACAGCAAAAAGTAAAGGAATTTGGTCTTTTTCAGCGGAGAAAATCTTTTCATCAATAAAAAAATCTTTTATTTTCTTTGTTCCCTTCATCCCAAATGGTTTGAATCTATCCCCTTCTCTGCGATTCCTAACCCATAATTCTTTTTTTCTTAATATACCCCAATCAAACAAGCAAAAATCTTTTTCTTTCTTTCCAACAAAAACGGGAATATTGTTTTTTAAAGGATAAATTCTGACAATCAAAGAACAGCCTGCCGAAGAAATCTTTGTTTCGCCCGGAACTTTCAAGCTGTAACGAAAGCCTTTATGCCTGATAAAATCTCTTCTTCTTTTGATTATTAAGGCCTTTTTATCCTTTTTTACCCACAAATCATCAGTTAGACAAATAGTTTTTTCCCGTGTGGGGTTACCTATTAAATCCAAAATTTGTTCAATATTTTTAAAATTTCCCCTCTTTTCTAATACTTTTAAAAAAATCCTTCTCTGCAAACTGATATTGTAACCTAATAACATCTTTAAATCAAGAAAAATTTCATTCTTTCCCTTTCTAATTATCACTTCTTTTACTAATTTATCGGCAACACATTGTAAATAACTTTCCTCTTCTCTAAAAATCTCTGCCCAATGAATTAAATGTTCCCTTATACAGGTATTATATTTTTCCAGATAAGGTAAAAGTTTCAAACGAATTTTATTTCTCAAATAGACAGGCTTTAAGTTGCTGGAATCAACACAAAAAGAAAGATTGTTTTTTTTTAAATATGCTTCAATCTCCTTTCTTTTAGTTTCAATTAAAGGACGAATAATCATCGGGTTCTTTCTCTTTAAAGAAAGGGAACGTTTGGGAGGTATCCCGGTAAATCCGGCCTTACCCGTCCCTCTAATTAACCACATCAAAATTGTCTCTACCTGGTCATCAGCATTATGACCTAAGGCAATTTTATTAGCTCCCTTTTTTTTACTTACTTCCTCAAAAAATGTATAACGCAAAATTCGTGCCGATTCCTCTTTACCTAATTTCTTTCTTTTACTAAAATCGGATACATCCCTTTTTTTAATAATTAAAGGGATTTTTAATTTTTTGGCAAATTTTTTCACCCACAAGGCTTCCTTATCCGATTCTTCTCCTCTCAAACAATGATTAAAATGAGCAAAATATAAACTTAAGCGGAACTTTTTTCTCCATCCGGATAAAAGGTAGGCAAGACACACAGAATCCGGCCCCCCGGAAAGGCCGACAATAATTTTGTCGTTTTTTTCTATCATTTTGTATTTGACAATGGTTTTTTCTAATTTTTCCATAAACATTTTTTTTCCTGCCAAGCAAATTTCGGTTCTTTCGTAAACAGCCTCAAAAAACAAAAACCTTTCTATCCCATTTAGAAAGGTTTAATAGTAATACTATTATATAAGATATTGTGAAAATTTTAAAGACAAAAAATTTATAAACTTCCATTTAAAGTTGAATAAATTTTTTATTACAAACCTCCTAATCTTTCCTATTTATTAAATTCAAATTTCTTTTCATCAAAAAGTTTCAGGCATATATCTACTACCTCGGTATCATAAAAAACACCCTTATTTTGGGAAATTTCTTCCAATGCTTTATCTATACCTAATGCCGGACGATAAGGCCGATGAGAAGCCATTGCTTCAACCACATCGGATACGGTTAAAATTTTTGCTTCTAACATAATGTTTTCACCGGTCAACCCTGAAGGATATCCGGAACCATTTAAACGCTCATGATGCTGTAATACAATTTTGGCAATGGGCCATGGAAACTCTATATCTTTCAATATCTCATAACCAAATTGAGGATGTCTTTTGATTAAATTCATTTCCGGCCCATCTAATTTAGAGGGTTTACTAAGAATCTCAGCCGGAACCGACATTTTTCCAATATCATGAACACTCCCGGCCATCCTAATCGTATTAATTTGTTCTTCTGAAAAGTTCAATTCTTTTGCTACAGCACAAGCCAATTGAGCTACCCTTCGCTGATGCCCGGCAGTATAAGGATCTCGTATTTCCCCTACTAAAGCCAAAACCCGAATTGTATCTTCAAGGCTTTTTTGTAATTTTTGATAATTTTTTATTAATTTTTCTTCCGCCTGTTTATGAGCTTCACTAATTTCCATGTCGTGAAATGCAAACCCTATATCCCCCACCACTTCTACCAGAAGACTTTTTTCTTCCTCAGAAGCAACAATATCAGTGATAAATGATATAGCCAGAAATCCAAAAAGCTTTTTGGAATACTCAACCCGAATAATCGCCATTTTTTTTCCTACACACGATTTTTCGAAGAAGCAACCAGGACATAATTCAGCTTTATTTACAATTTCAAATTGCTTTGCATCTTTAATTGCTTTTTTGACACAGGGAGACACCGTACCTTTTTCTATTTGTTTACAAAAATAAGAAGCATTTTTTTCAAAACCGGCATTTTTAACAATAGCAAAGGTTCCATCATCACGCAACAGTCCCAGCCACACAGTGTTATATTCCCGCGTTTCTACTAAAATATCGCACGCTTTTTGAATTAAATCGTTTTTATCTTTTTCTATAACAATTAATTTATTAATTGTCCGAATAGATTTGAGTATATTATTTAAATGCAGTATCTGTCTTTCAGTTTGTTTCCTCTCAATAGCATACTGCATAGAACGCATCAACAAGTTACCGGTTACTTCACTTTTCAACAAATAATCCTGTGCTCCTTTTCGCACTTCCTTAACTGCCAGTGCTTCATTGTCGAAATTAGTCAACACTATGATTGGTAACTCCGGTACTTGAGTTTGTACCTTAAGGAAAGTATCAAATCCCCTGCTATCCGGCAAAGTAAGGTCTAACAAAACCACATCAATGTTTCCCTCACTAAGCCGCTCTAATCCTGTAGAAAGCCGATTAACACAATCCATAACAAAAGACCCCGCATTTACATCTAATAACATCTCCTCAATCAAGCGTGCTTCGTCTGGATTATCCTCAATTAATAAAATTCTAATTTGCTGATATTTCATCTTCCCCCCTAATAATTTTAGAGTAATGTCAAAAATGTTTTGTTTTTTGGTTCCTCTCCGCCTCTGGAGAAATCCAACGAACCTTTAAACACATACTCTTCCCCACCATCAATTAAACTTTCAATAGAAAAAGTAGAAGTTTACCTCTATAACTATTTAAAGGTAATCTGTGTCTCCTTTCCCTACGCAGGCTAAAGAGCCTGCGGCTACCAGATTCCCACAATTATCATCATTCCTACAAAACTTATTCTCAACAACAACCGAAAAGCAGAAAACCATAATCATATTAAATTATTATATAACTCCTTCTATAAAGCGTTTATATTAATAAACCCTGTGAATTTTTGTTTCATCTTTGCTTGTCTCCTTTTATAGGCATTGTAAAATAAAACACAGAACCCTTCCCTGTTTTCGATTCTATCCAGATGCATCCACCGCAACTTTCCACAATTTTTTTACAAAGTGCCAGGCCAATACCCGTACCGGGATATTCCTCTTTGGTATGCAAACGCTGAAAAATGATAAAAATCCGTTTAAAAAATTCCGGTTCAATTCCTATACCGTTGTCCCGTACCGAAAAAACCCATTCATTTTTTTCCTTCTTCGCCGAAATATGAATTTGCGGCGGCTCTTTGCCGTTAAATTTAATCGCATTTTCTATCAGATTCTGAAAAACCTCAGATAGTTGCGATTTATCACCCAACACAGTAGGCAGTGCATCGTAAGTAATCACCGCTCCACTCTTTTCAACAACTATCTTTAAATTGGCTAGTACTTGTTCAAGTATGTTTCCAGAGTCAACCGGCTCAAGAGGTTTACTATATCTATTCAATCGCGAATAAATCAACAAGTCATTAATAAGCGAATACATTCGCTTTGCTCCATTCACAGCATAAGTAATAAAATCATCGGCATTTCGATCAAGCTTACCCTTGTAACGTTTTGCTAATAATTGCACATAACTTGTTACCATTCGCAACGGTTCTTTCAAATCATGAGAGATAACATAAGCAAATTGCTCCAGATATTCATTAGAACGTTTCAGGTCCGCCACGGTTTGATTCAATTTATCCTCATCCTGTTTACGCACAGTGATATCGGACATTAGGCCCAATAGATAAAGCGGCTTCCCTCTGTCATCTTTAACAATAATTGCTTCGTCACAAATCCATACTATTCGGCCGTCCGTGGATATCATACGGTACTCTGAAATAAAAACCTGGCCGGTTTCATGAATATGCCTTATTTCTCCAAGCACACGCTCACGGTCTTCATCGTGCAAATGTTTTACCCAAAAATCTGAGTCTTTTTTATATTTTTCCGGGGAAATCCCCAGAAGCGTTTCAATATGGGAACTGACATAGAGTGTGGAACTGGATTTATCGAGCGATGCAATGTAAGTGCTGGCTGGAATTTGTTCCACGAGCAAACGAAATTTTGTTTCGCTTTCCCTCAATTCTTTCTCTGCTTGTTTGCGACCGGTAATATCCTGCAAAGTTTCTATTGCCCCAATGATTTCTTCCTGCTGATTCTTCAATGGAGCCGCAGTAAAAAAAATCCATTTACCTTTTTCACCCAAATCAGGAAAAAAATTTTCACTTTCACAAGCACCGTTAATAACTACAGATTTACGATAGCGATCACTATAATTCTTGATAAAGTCTTCTTCTGTTGCTTTATCCACGATAAGATCAGCCAAAACCGGCCTTTTTACAGGGTAAAAAGGCTGCCATTGTTTTTTTGTGCCCACCATTTTATCAGCAGAAATACCACTTAAAATTTCACAAGCTTTGTTCCAGTAAATAACGGTATGCTCCCGGTCAATTACAAAAGTGGGAACTATACTCCCTTTGATCATTTCCACAAGCTTTTTATCAGATTCATGCTGTTTATACAATAACTTCGAAGTTAATAAACCACCTGCTAAACAAACTAAAATAAAAAAAGTTCGCCTATAAATTTCCTGCACAGGCACATTTACAGCCAGTAAATCAAGAAAAGAAAGGCCGGGATAAAAAAACAAAGAATCACAAAAACTATCCATAATCCAAAAGAAAACACCCACCAAAAGGGAGACGCTTATAATATAGCCCGTATTTTTCAGTATAATTTCCGTTTTTAATCTAAAAAATTTCCTGATAAATTCAATGTTTAATAATACATCAGCCAACAATAAAATTATATATCCAACTACACATTGTTTAACAACTACAAAATTGGAAAAAGATAACGGTATTGTATTAGTTGAACCGGAAGCCCAACCCCAGGAAGGCGGATTAAAAGTTATAGCCCATCTACTCAATGTATATAAGTTTATTGTGCTCAGCATCCGGAATGGTATTTCTATAACATAAGCATTTAACCACCATTTATATTTTTCCTGTTTCCTACGTAAGTTAGCAAATAAACCATGCCATATAATCCATAATGTAAATGGGGGAACAATAAAAAATATGGCATAGCCATTACTGGGCCCCCAGAGCCACCACATCGACTGACAACCACCAGCCAGGGCTGACAATAATCCATATTTCCACCCCCAACTAAGGGTTATAAGCAGAGGAAACAACAATCCGATTAAAAAAACTGTTTTATAAGGGTGGAAATAAGCATTAACAGTATAAAAGTTCAGAATAAACCCCACTACTCCAAAAAAAATCGAAATGATGATTTTGTATAAGCTTATTTTCTTACTAATCAATTATATATCCTTTCTATTTTTTTTCTCCGATTGATATGGTAAAATAAAATATAGAACCCTTTCCTATTTCTGATTCCACCCAGATACGGCCATCGTGGCATTCTACGATTTTCTTACAAAGTGCCAAACCAATACCCGTACCGGAATATTCCTCTCTGTTATGCAAACGCTGAAAAATGATAAAAATCCGTTTAAAAAATTCCGGTTCAATTCCTATACCGTTGTCCCGTACCGAAAAAACCCATTCATTTTTTTCCTTCTTCGCCGAAATATGAATTTGCGGCGGCTCTTCGCCTTGAAATTTAATTGCGTTGTCAATAAGGTTTTGAAACAATTGAGTTAATTGCGAACTATTGGCCATTACTACAGGCAAGACATCATAAGTAATCACCGCTCCACTTTCTTTAACAAGCATCTGTAAATTACTAAGTCCCCGATTAAGTACAATCCCACAATCGATTGGTTTAAAAAGTTTATCACGTCCCCCCGTTTGAGAATAAGACAACAAATCATTAATCAATGTATGCATTCGTTTCACTCCATCCACGGTATAATTAATAAAATCATCGGCATCAGCATCAAGTTTACCCTGATACCGTCTGGCCAATAACTGCACATAATTTGATATCATTCGTAACGGCTCCTGTAAGTCGTGGGAAGCAATATAGGCAAATTGCTCCAGATCTTCATTAGAACGTTTCAGGTCTGTTAACAATTGTTTTAATTTTTTTTCTAACTGTTTACGCCTTGATATATTTACAAGAAGGGTAATGATAATCAACATTTGAAAAATCATAAACACAATTATACCCCCAACCAGCTTCTTGTTTTTTTCATAAAACGAATAAGGTTTATCGATAACAATACTGTCCCCGGGTAAATCTGAAAATTTGATACCCCATCGCTTCATCTGTTTATAATTAAACATATATTGGGTTCGCGGCTTTGTTATTACGGAAATATCCTGTACCTTTTCCCCCATCAAAATGCGTTGAACCATCTTTGCTGCAATTTGACCATGATAAACGCCATCAAGCAATTTTCCTCCAACAATTCCATAAGCCAAAAACTGAACAGTATATCCATACACCGGCCTTACACTCGCTTCGCATACGCGAGAAGAAGCTTTTTTAGGAGAGTAATATTTTCCAGAATTATCACGATTGAATGGCCCAAAAAGTACTATGGTATCATCGGATAATTTGCTTAAATTATCCTCAATCTGCTCCATCGATAAATTGCTCCCAACAAAAGTCATCCGGATATTTTTATAATATTTAAATAACCCTTGTATCTGGTTACAGAGATATACACCGGAAGGAGTACCGTCAATAACAAAGACTATCTGCTTGGTTCCGGCATGCAATCTTAAAGCAATGTCTATTGTCTCTCTTACCGATCGATATTCAATAATCCCCGTAAATATACCGCTGTCTATAAGATTTGAAGCATCTATATTATTTACCCCACAGAAAACTATTGGTATCTCTGGAAATAAGTCTTTCTGATATTCACGAAGAAAATCAAATGCATTATCATCAGTAGCTATAATTACATCAAATTCACAATTGCCGTATTTGTAATTATATAGCTCATGTAATTTTTTCTTGTATTGAGTTTCATAGCCCGTGATTTTAGTACACATATACTCTATCCTAAACTCAATATTCTTTTCTTCCGATTCAAAAACAGATTCAATTCCTTTTACAATATTGTCACTCCAGGGAAAACCTTTATGATAAGAATTTAACACAAGCACACGTTTTGTCGGTTTCTTTTCCGCATGCCGGGATATTTTTACAACATCCTCTCTTTTCTTTATCGATAATTCCTTTTCTTTAGTACATCCATTAGAAAAAAATATCAATAAAGCACATAAAATAAATTTTGTTTTCACAAAAATTCCTTTTTAATAAAATATTTGGGAATTTGGAATCACCCATTTAACTACTTATTTTTACTCTTTTTTTGGCAGTTTCACAGCACCTAACCAAAAATCTCTAATGCTTTTTATTACATTCACAAATTGATCCAAATCAATCGGTTTAATAATATAACAATTCGCATGCAAATCATAACTTTTAAAAACATCTTGCTCTGCGTTGGAAGTAGAGAACACTATCACCGGAATATATTTTAATTTTTCATCTGCCTTGATTTCCGTCAGTACTTCGCGGCCATCCTTTTTAGGTAAACTCAAATCGAGCAAAATAAGGCCGGGTTGGACTACATCAGCATATGCCCCTTCTCTACGCAGGAAAGCTAACGCTTCTATTCCATTCTTGACTTCTGATATATTATTGAACTCTTTAGTCTCGGCAAAAATTTCCCGTATCAGACGAGTATCGCCGGGATTGTTCTCTATTAATAAAATTTCAATAGGTTTAACATTCAAAATTATTCACCTCCTTTCATGTCTTAAAATCAGTTTTTATACAACCCCTCAACTTTTATTTTCTTACCGGTATGCTAAAATAAAAACCAGAACCCTTTTCCAATTCTGATTCTACCCGGATACATCCCCCGTGGTATTCCACGATTTTCTTACAGATCGCCAAACCAATACCCGTGCCGGAATATTCTTCTCTGGAATGTAAACGCTGGAAAATAATAAATATTTTCTTAAAAAATTCCGGTTCAATTCCTATACCGTTGTCCCGTACCGAAAAAACCCATT
>CBDUZB010000039.1:0-12549 GCA_965371605.1 uncultured bacterium | reverse complement strand
GGTTATACCAATTAAGCATCTGGCGGAAATGGAAGAAATGGATAAAGAAATTCTCAATGAATTGATGTTTACGGTCAAAGAAAGTGTAGGTTTGTTAAAAAAAACTTTTAAACCGGAAGGGTTTAATATCGGAATAAATATGGGCAAAATTGCCGGGGCGGGAATAGAAGAACATTTTCATATTCATATTATTCCCCGCTGGCAGGGGGATACCAATTTTATGCCGGCTATTGCTCAAACAAAAGTAATTTCTGAATCACTGAAAGAGACTTATAATAAGTTAAAAGAAACTTACCTTTTGGAAAAAAAAAGAAAATAAAAATATTTGCTAACGGTTTAAATTCGTTGTGACAGGGTTTTCATAAGCGGGCAAGTTTTTCTGAATAGGTTAAAGAGAAAACAGAAATTAGGAAATAATTTCGTTTGGTTTAAACCATAAGTTTATTTCCCGTCGGGCTTCTTCTTCATTACTGGAAGCATGAATAACGTTTTCATAAACTCCTTTAGTAGTAATTCGTCCGTAAGAACCGCGGATGGAAGTGGGGGAGGCTTCTTCCGGATTAGTTGCTCCGGCAATTTGTCTCACTTTTTTAATAGCATTTTTACCTTCATAAACCAGAGCTAAAATTTTTTCTTTCTTATGTATTTTTCCTTGGAGGTATAAAATTAATTCTGGATAAAAAGGTTGTTCCTTTAGATGGCAGTAATGGTTTTCTGCTAATTTGAGGGATACTTTTGTTACCCGCGCTCCTACGATGTTTAATTTTGTTTCTGAAAGACGGGTAAGAATATTTCCTGTTAGTGATTTTTTTAAACCATCAGGCTTGATAAGTACTAATGTTTGTTGAATGGATGGATTTTTTTGTTCTTTAGACATATTTTTATTCCTTTTAGGGTTGAGTTGTAAAGGTGTATCCTAAAGGCAATTAAAACAAAATTTTTTTTTTTGTCAAGCAAAAGATGATATTTGAAATTTATAACTCTTTCGTAAATAATGCGGAGCTTGTAGTTTTACTAAAGAACCGAATTTATCCTTGCCTTTCGGTTAAAGCTTAGGCAGGTAATTTATAATATAACAGTGACAAAAAACCCATCATGCGAATAGTAGGAGTAGATTGTTTTATGAAACATTCGTTAAAGATAGGACTCAGTTTTGGTTTATCATCAGGGGTAATTACTACTCTGGGATTAATTATAGGATTACATGCCAGCACAAATTCTAAGTCTGTTATTATGGGAGCCATTATTATAATGGCTATAGCGGATGCCTTTTCAGATGCTATGGGTATTCATTTTTCGGAAGAATCAGAAAATAAACATTGTAGGAAAGAAATTTGGGAATCCACCGGGGCTACTTTTTTATGTAAATTTATTTTTTCCATGACCTTTATTATTCCTGTTTTATTTTTGAATCTTTTTACGGCTATTGGAGTAAGTATAATATGGGGAATATTTTTGCTCATTGTTTTTAGTTTATATTTGGCCAAAGAGCAAAAAATAAGTCCTAAGGGAGTAATTGTAGAACACTTGATTGTTATCTCGACGGTAATAATTTTAACCCATCACATTGGCCTTTGGGTGGGACGATTCTTTAAATAGGGATGATCAAATGAAAATAATGCATACAGCGGATGTACATTTAAGAAATTATAAAGACGAACGCTGGAGAACGCTGGAGACTTTAGTTGCTATTGGGAAAAAACTCAAAATAGAGATTTTGGTAATTAGCGGGGATCTTTTTGATAAAAACAGTGATGCGGAAAATTTGCGTCCGCAAATAAGAAGTATTTTTTCCAACAACGGGTTTAAAATAGTCTTAATTTGTGGAAATCACGATCAGTTGTCATATAAAAAAGGAATGTATTTTGGTGAAGATGTCGTTGTTCTATCCGATTTAATGCAGCCCTTTCAATATCAGGATGTTAAAATATGGGGAATGCCTTTTGCACAAATGGAAAAAAATGAAATCATAGATAAAATACATTCTTTAAGTAAAGTCCTAAAGCCCAAGGAAAAAAATATTTTACTTTATCATGGGGAATTACTGGATACCTTTTTTTCCAGAAGGGATTTTGGAAATGAAGGAGAGGAAAGGTATATGCCGGTGAAGCTTTCTTATTTTAGAGATTTAAATATTGATTACATTCTTGCCGGACACTTTCATACAAAGTTTGAAGTAAGGCGATTAAAAAATCAGGGATATTTTGTTTATCCGGGGTCACCCATAGCAATAACCAAAAAAGAAACAGGTATAAGGAAAGTTAATGTTTTTGAGGTGGGCAAACCTCCTCAGGAGTATCTTTTAGATACATTTCATTTTGAAGAAATAGTTATCGAATTCGATCCTTTTAAAGATAAAAGGCCGTTAGAAATTGTAGAAAAACATTTTAGTTCTTTTCATATTCATGCCATGGTTATATTGACAATTAAAGGATTTATTAACGGAGAAGCAATAGGAATGAGTGAAGTAGAGCTGAAGCGGTTAATTGATAAAATTGTTGGCGACAGGTGTAATGAGGTTTATTACGAGTTTAAAGATGTTCGGGTTGTTTTTGAAGATGAATTATTTAAGAATTTCATTGAAAAACTAAAAAAAAGAAATTATTCGGAAAAAAAGAAAAAACAAATGTATAATACTGTAATTAAAGCAATAATGGAAACGCATTTATGAAAATAAAAGAATTTTCGATAATCCGATATGGAATCTTGTCTGATTGCGGAAAAATTAAATTAAATAATTTTAATTTATTTTTTGGCAGGAATGAACAGGGAAAAAGCCTTACTATTGATGCACTGGTGAAGTTGTTGCTCAAGAAGAATGTTAAAGATTTTGAAACGATAGAACGGGTGGAGGAAAATCCGGAAGGTTATGTGATTATAGCAGATGATGCAGGAAAGGAAATTAAATTACCGGAAAATGGAAACCTGATAAAATTTACCGGATTGATTCCTTCAGAGTGCCGTAATGTTTTTATTATCAGAAATAGTGATTTGTCTATTACTGCCGAATCCGAATTTTATACCAATGTAACTGACCGACTTACGGGATTAAAAACAGAAGAAATTATGGAGATAAAAGAAATATTAAAAGATTTTGGAAAGGTCACTGCCGGCGGTGTATTTCGTGATATTAAAGATGAAAAAGTGAAAACGAAAATAGAAAAAGCAAAAGACTTAATGGAAAAGATTGCGGACTTGACTAAAGAAATTGAAAAAGAAAAATTAAACGAGCTTGAGGAAGAATACACTCAATGCCGGGAAGAAATGGATAGGAATGTGCGGCGAAGTAAGGCCTTTGAAGAAGCGAGAAAAAGAGAAAAATTTGAGAAAGGAAAACAGGCCTTAATTACCTTAACCACAAGTTTGATGAAACTAAAGGATTTGGAAATGTTTAGTGAAGAAGATGAAAAATTTTGGGGAAGTAATGAAATAAGTATGAGGTTTTTTGAGGATGAACGAGAAAGAGCATTTATTGAATTTGCTAATAAAGAGAAGGAATTGAGAGAAACGAAAAAAGAGTTAATTGATAAAGAACGGATTTACTGTATTTTGCAGGAGAGAAAAAAAATAGTGGAAAACGAAATCAAACCGGATATACATAATTATGAAATGAAAAGCAGAGAATTGGTTTTAAAAAAATCACAAAACAAATTTTTTACTTTTGCCCTGATAGCAACAATGGTGTTTACCGGAATAAGTTTGTTGGGAATTATTGCAAAATCCGGAGTATTATTTTACGGGTTGACAATCGTTTTTTCTATACTTACTGCGCTTTTTGGGGGGCTAAAATTTCTTTTTGTTAAGGAAAAGGCAAGCCTGGCGGAAATGTTTGAAAAAATAAGGCTGGCAAGTTTGAAATTTAAATTAGACGCGGATGACGTTAAAAAAATAATTAGTAATATTCAACAGTTGGAGGAAGACTTTTTTAGAAAGCAAGAAGATTTTAAAAGAATAGACTTAGAAAAAGAAGCATTAGAAAATGGAATTAATGAAATAAGAGAGAAACAAATTGTTGCAATAGAAGAAAAAATTAAAAATTGCAAGAAAAAGATTGAGGGAGTGAAGATAAAATCAGGAGAAAGGGTGTTTCAAAAATATGCCGAAAGATTTAAATTAAAATTGAAACAAACATCTTTAATCGGAGAACAAAAAAGTATTTTAGAAAATCTTTTTGATATAAAAGGGGAAAATACAGTAGATTTAGAAAAAAGAATTGATTATTGGAATAAAGAGATTTTAAGCATGGAAGAATATAAAGACAGCGCTAGAGATATAGAATATAATGAGAATACCGTTTCTAAATTAAAAGAAGAGAGAAATTTATGTGAGGGGAAAACAGTTGAATTGGAGGAGAAGTTAGTACATTTTCAAAAAAGGTTGGAAGAAATAGAAAGGGAAGTAAATAAAATTTTTCAATTAGAAGCAGATTATTTGTTTTGTAAAACATCAGTGGATTTAGAGGCGGTGGAAAATAAATTACTGGAGTTTGTCGAAGAGAAAGAGGAGACAAAGGATACTGTTATAAAAAGTATTGAAATTTTCGAAGAAATTGAAATGGAGGAAAGAGAGAAGGTTTCTTGTCTTTTTGGGGAGAAGAGCGATATTTCCAAGTTTTTTAAACGGATAACAAATGGGCGTTATAATGAAGTAATTTTTAATCTGGAAACAGGGAGGATCAAAGTTAAGCGTAATGATGGTATTTTTTTAGCTCCGGAAAAACTGTCAGGGGGTGCCTATGACCAGTTATATTTTTCTATTAGGCTTGTTTTGGGAGAAAAACTCCTAAAAGGGAATAAAGGTTTTTTTATTATGGATGACCCTTTTATAAAGGCGGATAGTAACAGGCTAAAAATACAATTGGAAATATTGAAAGAGATTTCTATATGGGGATGGCAATGCCTGTATTTCACCGCAAAAGAGGAAGTCAGGGATTTTTTTAAAAAAGATATTCATTCCGGGTTTATAAATTATTTTGAAGTTTGAAACAAACGATTAAGAATTTTAGAGAATCAGGAAGAGGTTTTAAGAGGTAAAGGATGAAAGTAAAAAAAATTTTTTCGGAAATAGTATTAAATAATGCAAATCGAGAAGGAAAAATTTTAGCTAAGTATGCCTGTAAGAGCAAAAACGGAACAAGAAAATTTCCTGAAAAAGAAAAAATTAGCGATAGAAGAAATATTCGGCCGATTTTTTTTCATGATACGGATAGAATTATTCATTCCCGTGCTTATTCCAGATATATCGATAAGACACAGGTTTTTTATCTGTTTGAGAATGACCACATTACTCACCGGGTCTTACATGTGCAATTTGTTTCTAAAATAGGGAGGGTAATAGGAAGGTCTTTAAGATTAAACGAAGATTTAATTGAAGCCATCTCTCTAGGCCATGATTTAGGGCATGTACCTTATGGTCATGATGGGGAGAAGGTTTTAAATGAGATATGCGAGAAAGAAAAAATGGGTTGTTTTGTGCATAATGCCCAGAGCGTAAAATTTTTAATGGAAATAGAACAACACGGAAAAGGATTGAATTTGTCTTTGCAGGTCTTAGATGGTATATTAACTCATAATGGGGAGATGTTAAGCAGGGAATATAGGCCAAATTATGCAAAGGATTGGAAAAAATTTGAAGAAGAATATAAAAAATGTTTCCTTGAGGAAAAATACAGTACAAAAATTTTTCCAATGACAATAGAAGGATGTGTAGTTAGAATCGCCGATGTAATTGCTTATATTGGGAGAGACATAGAGGATGCAATTACTTTAAAAGTGATCAAAAGGAAAGATATTCCCAAAGGTATCGTGCATATTATTGGTAATACTAATAATAAAATAATAAATACCCTGGTCCTGGATTTAATTAAAAATAGTTACGAGAAGAATTATTTAACCTTCAGCGATGATATATTTAGGGCTTTAAGGGATTTAAAGGAGTTTAATAGGTCCAATATTTATTCCAATGACCAGATTAAAAAAGAAACACCTAAAATTGAGAATATGTTTAGGCGATTATTTGAAAAATTTCTGCATGATTTGCAAAACAAAAATAATGAATCTCCTTTTTATCGTCATTATTTGAAAGATATCGATGAGCATTATCGCAAAAACACGGATAAAAAGCGCATAATAATTGATTTTATTGCCGGAATGACTGATGATTTTTTTAACAACCAATTCAAAGAAATATTCGTCCCTAAAAGTTACGGGTATTTTCTAAAGCCGAAAAAATAAGAAAAAACCTTTTCTTCCTACCCGGATTTTTGATGATAATTAAGTAAAAGTAAAAAGATTCGTCATTGCGGGCGGAAGCGAAGCAATCTCCAAAGATAATAATTTTATGAATAAACAAAATTATATTTATATAATGACTAACAAAAAAATGCAGTCCTTTACACTGGGGTTACCAATAATTTAATAAGAACATAAGGCAAAGTTGATTGAGGGCTTTACCAGGAGATACAATATTATTAAATTAGTATATTATGAATTTTTTGAGGATATAGAAAATGCGATTAGAAAAGAAAAACAGATTAAAGGTGGTTCAAGACAGAAGAAAATCGATTTAATCAATAAGATGAATAAAAGTTGGAATGATTTATATTATGAAGAATTGTGAGAGTGCTTCACCCGCCACTAAGTAATGGCGGATTCGCAATGACAAAAAAAGTATTTACTGATACTTTACTTGCGAATCAATCCTTGACAGTAGGGGTATTTCTGTTTATAATGGCACGAAGAAGAAAAGTTTGTTGTTTGTGATAAAAGTGATGGTTTGAAAAAAGCCTTAGTTTAAATAAAAACTGATAAAAACGGGAGGGAAGAGAATGAGATGTCCTGTATGTGGTCTTGAAAATGAGGGGAAAAATCTAAATTGTAGTATCTGTGGAGCGGTTTTAGAAAAATCTAAAAAACCTGTAGAAAAATCTAAAAAACCTGTAGAAAAATCCGTTGAAAAAGAGGGTCAAGGGCAAAAGTCAGCACCCGAAGTTTCTTTGGATGCTTTTCCTACCGTGAAATTCGGGAGAAGATTAGTTGCTTATCTTATTGATTTTGCAGTCATAACCTTATTCTTTGCTCTTTTAGTTGCAGCCGGGATGAAAGAAATTCCTGATTTCCTTGCGCAGACGGTAATGGGTCTTTATTTTATTATTCTTTGGGTATTCTGGGAGGGACGGACTGTAGGGAAAAAAATAATGAAAATAAAAATCGTAACAATTGAAGGGAAACCCATTACCCCGGGGAAGGCAGTTTTGAGATATTTAGGATATATACTTTCTTCATTAGGGGCGTTTCTTGGGTTTTTGTGGATTATCTGGGATAAAAACCATCAGGGATGGCATGATAAAATAGCAAAAACATTGGTTGTTAAAGAATAATATAATAAATTACCAAAATCAACTTGGGGTTTAATGGAATAAAAGGAGAAATAATTATGGCGAAGAACAAGATTTATCTTATTGATGTTACTAATCGTGACGGGGTACAGACAGCAAAGCTGGGATTAGCAAAGCTACAGAAAACAATGATTAATATCTATCTTAATGAAATGGGTATTTTTCAATCGGAATTTGGTTTTCCTGTCACTTTTCACGAAGCAAATTATTTAAATGCCAATTTGGAATTAGTCAAATTGGGAAGACTGAATAATATCAGGCTTAGTGGGTGGATTCGGGCAATGGCTAATGATGTTAAAATTGCTTTTAAAAGGGTTCCTCAATTAAAACATATAGCTTTATCTATTTCTACTTCAGAACAAATGATTAAGCACAAGTTTAAGGGGAAATTGGATCATCAAGGGGTAATTAGGGAGATGGTTAAAGCCGTTCATCAGGCGCGTAAATTAGGAGCGGAAAGTATTGGAGTGAATGCTGAGGATGCTTCCCGGAGCAGGATGAAGTATTTAATAGAGTTTGCTCTGGCGGCAAAAAAAGCCGGTGCAGACCGAATTCGTTATTGTGATACATTAGGTTTTGATGACCCGTTTACCATTTATGATAGGACGAAATTACTGGCTGAAAAAATTCAATTACCCATAGAGCTGCATTGTCATAATGATTTAGGAATGGTGGTAGCTACTTCCGTAGCAGGGGCAAAGGGGGTTATTGACGGGGGAATGGATGCTTATATTAATACGACTATCAATGGCCTGGGAGAGCGTGCCGGTAATGCCGATTTGGTTTCGGTAATTCTGGCTATAAAAAAGTCCAGTGGGTTTAGAAAAGAATATCATTTGGAGGAACGTGTGAACCTTAAAAAAGCGTGGAGAATTGCTAAATATGCCGCCTATGCTTTTGATGTTCCCCTCCCGATTAATCAACCGGGAGTGGGAGCCAATGCTTTTTCCCATGAATCAGGAATTCATGCGGATGGAGCATTGAAAGACAGGAATAATTATGAACTTTATGATTTCGAAGAACTGGGACGGGGAGAAGCGGAAATAATTGAAACGGGACGACAGATTACTACCGGTGAATACGGTGGGATAAAGGGATTTAGAAATGTTTACGGTAAAATGGAAATTAAATTTAAAAATGATAAAGAAGCAACGGAGATTTTAGATTTGGTTCGGTATGCTAATGTGCATACTCAAAAGCCGTTAACCAGTGATGAATTGAAATTCATTGCCCGTTATCCTCGGCAGGCGAAGAAAATTTTGACCGTGACACCTATGTGAAAGAGATAAGAAAATATTAATTTTAGATATTTGTTATTTAACAGTGAATTAAAAAAGGATGCCATGTTTTTAGGCATCCTTTTTTGCTAAGACTCTTATTTTAATTTCACATTATTGATGATTGGGCCTAATTTATTTTTTACTAATTTCAGCAAGACATTGTTCATAAATATTTAAATGCTGATTGGTCATAATTTCTTTGGTATAATGATTTTTTACTGTTTGCCTGCCGCACCTACCCAGTCTTTCCCGTAATTGATCATTTGCTAACAACATACTAATTCTACCTGCTAAAGATTCAAAGTCTTTTATTGGTGTAACATATCCGCAAATTCCGTCTTTCACGATTTCAGGCATGCCTCCACTGTTGGTTACAATCAGGGGTTTTGCTGAAGCAAGGGTTTCCAACATAGTAAGTCCAAACGGTTCTGGGCCAGAAGATGGATAAATACAAACCTGAGAGAGATTATATAGGGCCGGCATTTCTTGAAGGCTGAAAGCATCAATATAAACATTTTTTTCCAAGTCGAATGTTTTTACTAAATCAATAAAATAAGCGATTTCTTTTTGTTGACTTTCTCCCCAATCAATAATGTTTTTTGTCCCTGCCAGAACTAATAATACATCAGGGAATTGGGTTTTAACTAAATTTATTGCTTTTATGCTTACATCACACCCTTTAGCCATACCCATTCTGGCCGGGTGAAAAACAATTTGTTTCCCTTTTAATTGAGGGTGTTTTTTTAAAATACTAGAGGGATTGATTTCGGGGTGGAATGTTTCGATGTCTATCCCATGATGAATTACGGTTGTATTTTTATAGTTGCAGCCAATGCCAAATAATTCTCTTTCAATATAGTGACTTACTGCAATTATGTGAGACCAGTTTGTTTCCCGGGTGAGTTTTAAAAAGAGAATATCATCCCAGACATTATGTGCGGTAAGGATGAGAGGAATGCCCTTTTTTTTACAGATTTTTTCTAAAGTTTTAATGTGAATTTTACTAAAATAATGCATATTATGAGTATGAACAATATCTGGTTTGACTTCAGAAAAAAAAGTATTAAAACGGGTGGTAATTTCTTCTTCCAGTCCATCCAATCCTCTTTGATAAAGCCAGTTGAGGTCGAAAAGGGGGGAACGATAAATTTCTACCCCCTGGTATTGATAGCGTACTTTTACCTGGTCTACAGAACCGGTTAATAGAGACACATGATGGCCTCTTTTTGCTAATTCGGGCATTAAAATAGATAGATGGGTTTCTACTCCTCCAATAACAGGAATAAATCCCCAATGAATCTGTGCAATGTTTAATTTTTTGTTAGGCATAGTTTTTTTCCTCTCTTAATAAAATCCTTTGGTATCTAAAGGTACTTTTCGTTTAATTTTTCTGAGAAAAACGGCGCTTTTATTTGCCGGTAGTTGTTGAACGACTCCGTATACTTTTATCGGCAGAATATCTTTTTTGTTTTTAGAAAAAAAGGTAAGACGAATTTTTTCTTTGTTTATGTTTACGGATATTTCATGCCCTTTCCACTGTAGTAAAAATTTAATTTTTTCCCACCGGGCAGGCAATTTCGGTTGAAAGGAAAGAATTCCTTCATCAAGTTTTACCCCTGCAAAACCGTTGATTACCGCTTGCCATGTTCCACCTAAAGAAGCAGCATGAATCCCATCAGCCGTATTGCCATAAATATTTTTAAGGTCGGCATACACCGAATTAATAAAATAACGGTATGCTTTAATTTTTTCGCCTACCTCTACACCCATTAAAGAATACATAGAAACACTAAGTGATGATTGATGTAAGGTTCTTTTTTCGTAAAATAGATAATTTTTTTTCCTCAAATTATAATCAAAGGCAGAGGATAATAGATATAATATCATAACAACATCGGCTTGTTTAACAAATTGGGTTTTATCTACATTATGAATCGTTTTAGGGAGAAGAGGTAAGAAATTGCTGTCCAGTTCAGGTAAAGGTAGTTTTTTTAGTTTAAAATAGCCTTTAAATTCTTCAATAATTCCGCTTTTCGTGGAAAAAGGCACAAACATATTAGTGGCGATATTTTTCCAAATTTCCAGCTCTTTTAATTTTAATTTAATTTTTTTGTTTACTGTTTTTACTGATCCGGGAAATCGTTTTTTTAAGCTATCATATGTTTTTCGGGCAATTTCTAAGTTCCATTGGGCAAGGAGGTTAGTAAAAGCATTATTATCTACATCGACATGAAATTCATCCGGGCCGATAACATGTAATATTTCGTATTTTTTTGTGCGTTTGTTATATTCCACTCGGCTGGCCCAAAAACGGGCAGTTTCCAAAATAATTTCCAGGCCATATTTTAACATAAAATCAAAATCATTAGTGGCCATGAAATAATGGTGAATTCCATAGGAAATATCGGCCGAAATATGATGTTCAAATTGCATTGTATTTACTTCTTTAATTTCCCCCTCTCCATCTTTATACCACAAAGGGGTTACGTCTTTTCCGGTATCAGCTGATTCCCAGGGGAACATAGCTCCTTCAAACCCTTTTTGGTGGGCGTTTTTTCGAGCTTCATTTAATCTGCGGTAACGGTAAAGCAATAAATTTTTGGCGATAACGGGATGAGTATAAATAAAAAAAGGAAGGATGAATATTTCTGTATCCCAGAAGATATGACCTCTATACCCTTCACCGCTAAGTGCTTTTGCTTTGATACTGGCATTAATATCTTGTGTGCCGGCAGAAATAAGCAAATGATAAATATTAAATCTTAATGCCTTTTCCGCTTTAGAATCCCCCTCTATTTCTATATTGGCTTTTTTCCATTTTTTACTCCAGGCTTTGCAATGAGCATCAAAGAGTTGAGTAAACCCTTTTTTAGTAATTTTCTGGATATTTTTTATCGTTTTGTTTTTGATTCGGTTAGGGTGGATTTCCAGTGAAGTATAAAAAGTAAAGAATTTGGTGATGACAACGGTTTCATCTTTTTTTAGTTTTAAATCAAATGAGCGGGTAGAAACGACGGAAACTTTATTATTTTGTTCTATTTTTAATTGAGTGCCGTAAGCAAGTAAAATATTTTGGCCTAATGTTTTAAAACACAGATAGTTAACATTATTGTGTTTAATAAATTCTATGATGTCCACATGCTTTTTATTTCCTTCGGTGATGACTCCTTTGTTGGTAATAGAAGAATTTACTGCACTTTCGATAGTAAAATGAGCTGAAGCATCAATGGGGGTAATACAAACTTGCATTGCAGCAATATGTGGATCGTCCATACTAAAAAAACGCATTGATTGATAGTCGAATTTTTTCCCCGTGCTGTTTCGATAAATTGTTTTTCTGGTTAGAAAACCCTTATGCATATCCAGAATTACTTTATGTTCACGAACATCCATTGCCGTAACATCGAGTTTTTCGCCTTTGCTGATTACTCTGAAATCTACGGGATTGGGGGCATTGACTATTTCAGTTACTTGTGCGCCGGCTGTATCATAAATATTGCTAAAGAAAGTACCGGGACAACAATTGGGGGGAATTTCTTCTAAAATTCCTCTACTGCCGATATACCCATTACCAAGGGTCAATTGCGTTTCAATTACGTTTTGTTGTTTGGGGTCCCAGCCTTCTGAGGTGATTAACCAGGAAGGAGGGGATAAATATTGGGTAAAATAATTAGCCATAGGATCCTTTGATAAAAGAAGACTCCGTTTGTTTTTTATTCAATAAACATTTTTAATTAATTCTCATTTAATGTTAGTATAAGTAAAGCATTCTTAGGATACAAAACTTTCTATTAAAAGTCAATTAAAATTCAATTGACTGTCAAGCCAATTTAGAAATGTCATAATCCTGCCAAGATAGAAATGTCATCTTTT
>CBDUZB010000038.1:0-12577 GCA_965371605.1 uncultured bacterium | reverse complement strand
GTATTTCCATTTTCTATAATGAGTTCTGTACCTATCGGGGTGGAATAAAACTCTATCTTTTTTTGCACATTGGCATCACCACTACCAAAATACAACTCCGTATCGTATCGCCAGTTGGTTGTGCCGGCAGGAATACTATAATCTCCCCAAATCCTGACTAATCCCGGTATTTGATCGTGTTTTTGAGAAATAATCCAACTTCCCACAGTAAAATCCGTAGTATCTACTTCGGTCGTACTGGCTAATTGACAATTTTTTAAAGTAAGTGTAGCAGAGATAATACCGCCTAAACAAATATCACCATTGGTGTTTTCTCCAAAGGTGCCAAAATTACAATTCTCAAATACATTGCCTGTGCTATTACCATAATTCATTCCTCTGGAATTACTATAATTCATATCTCCTGAAAATATGTTATTATTGCTATTGTGTAAAGAGATGCCTGTTGGATTATTATAAGAAATGTTATTCATGAAGACATTACCATTACTCTCACCAAGATTAATACCTGACACAAACCATTGATTACCGCAAATATTATTGTTTAAAATATTATTATTACTGCCCCTAATTCTGATTCCACTGAGTTGATTATTATAACAATTATTATTGTTTAAGGTATTATTATTACTTCCACTAAAGAGGAAAATACCATTTCCAGCTTCCATTCCTGTATTGTTATCATAACATTTATTATAATCAAGTGTATTAGAAGAACAATTAACCAGCCAGATTCCTTGTATATTATGGTGTACATTTGTATTAATAATTCCCTTTCCGTTAGCTTCATTGTTATTGGAACATCCAGTCATATAAATTCCATACCGTTCATTATGGTGAATATCACAATTATCTATGAGCACTCCTTCACCGGGTACATTCCCATCAACATTCTCAATATATATCCCGGATTTAGGAACTCCCCCACTTCCCATTTCACTTATGTCACAATGCTCAAATGTAGTCTGGGAACCGTCTTTTAGGTAGATATAGCTATTATAATTTTGCTTGAAAGCGGTAATTTTACAATTCGCATATGATGATCCAACGGCACTAAAATTACCTCCTGACTCAACAATAATACCGTATAATACCGGCGTAGTAATACAATCTATTTTGATGGTCGTACCTAAACCTAAACTTAAATTACCGCTAACTGAAATGTCCCCCTGAACTATCCACGTAGTAATCAGATATCCAGTATGATTTACCGTTCCCCCGCTATTTATGGTCACCGCGCCACAGGTAACATCGGTATTAATAGTTACCGTATGTCCATTGGCAATAACAGCTGTGTCATCTACCCCGGCAGGATAACCGGCCTGGTCCCAGATAGCGGAACTACTCCAATCCCCACTACCAACGGAAATATAATCAACTGCCCATATCCGGGAAACAACTGTCAACATACTGATTATCATCATTATTAATATTAATATTCCTCTATAATTACTCTTTCGACTTATTAGAAATTTATTCATTTTTCTTCTCCTTTTCATTTCATTTATCAATTCAATGGTATATACATGCCTCTACTATACTATATGTGCAATTTTTATGCCAAAACATAAAAATTTAAATAACCAAAAAAAAAAGAGGGGGAATTCTCAAATTGACAAGGAAATATTGACAAAAATAAGATTTCACCAAAGTCATTTTGCACTCTATAATGTCTTAAAATATCAAGAGATTCCAGCTTCCGCAGGAATGATAATAAGGGGAAAAAAGCTATTTTGCAGAAATGATTAGGGGGAAATCTTAAATGAAAAATTAATAAAATAATAAATTATTTATTTATCAAATGTGTATTTTTTCTACAGGGTGAGTAATTTTTCTACATTTTAAAGCCAAATTTTTTCATCTTATTATAAAGAGATTTACGATCAATACATAGAACTTTTGCTGCTTTTACCTTGTTCCCGGCTACTTCCTGCAATACTTTTTTAATCACTTTTTTTTCTAATTGTTCAATTGCCTGTTTTAAATTTAAAGATTCAGAAATAATAATTCCTTTGTCCCGGGAAGTAAACTCCTCTGATGCAGAAAACAATAGCTGAAGCCTTTCCGGTAAATGTCGGGGGAAAATAGTTTCATCCGCAAGAAGAACCGCCCTTTTTATAACATTTTTCATTTCCCTTATGTTTCCCGGCCAGGAATACTGACCAAATAATTTAAGCACTTCAGGCGAAAAACAATTTATTTGTTTATGCAGTTCCGTATTAGCTTCTTTTAAAAAATATTGAGCCAAAGGGATAATATCTTCTTTTCTATTATGTAAAGGTGGTAAAAAAATAATAAACTGATTTAAACGATGATATAAATCTTCTCTAAAATAACCTTTTCTCACTGCCTCTTCCAGAGGAAAATTAGTAGCAACAATAATCCTTACATTTATTTTGATAACTTTTTTCCCTCCCAAATGTTGTATTGTTCGCTCTTCCAAAATCCTTAACATTTTAGCCTGAGTAGAGGAAGCTAAATTTCCTATTTCATCTAAAAAAATAGTTCCTTCATTAGCCAATTCAAAATATCCTAACTTTCTTTTATCCGCCCCGGTAAATGCACCTTTTTCATAACCAAAGAGTTCACTCTCCACTAAAGTTTCGGGAATTGTACTACAATCCACAATAATAAAAGGTTTATTCGTTCTTAAACTTTTATGATGAATAAGATGAGCAACGACTTCCTTTCCTGTTCCACTTTCTCCCTGTAAAATAACGGTTAAATCTGTAGGGCTAACTTGTTCTATTTGCCTAAAAACATTTTTCATTACCTGACTTTTGCCTAAAATATCTTTTGTTTCTATCTTTTCGTGTAAACGCTGCCTGAGAAATTTTACCTCTTCGTTCAGGTTTTTTGTCTTAAAAGCTCTTTCCATTACCAAAAGTAATTCTTCATTGGCTACCGGTTTATTAAGATAATCAAATGCACCTAATTTTATTGCTTCCACCGCTGAATTTATTTCACCATAAGCAGTAAACATAATTACTAACAAATCCTGTTCTTTTTTTTTCATTTGCTTTAGAAGTTCTATTCCATTCATATCCGGTAACCTTATATCTAAAACAGCTAAATCAGGCTGTTCTTCTTCCAGTTTTTTTAACCCTTCTTTTCCGTTTTGAGCCGTAATTGGAAAATATCCTTTTTCCTTTAAAACATTAGACAATGCCCAAAGAATATCCGGTTCATCATCAACGAGCAATATTGTTTTCATTTTGTCTCCTTTAACTTTGTTTTACTTAGATTTTGGCGTTACCAAATTCAGGTAGAACAAGGTAAATATACTCTTATAACAGTACCTTTATTTTCCACACTTTTTACTTCAATTCTTCCCTTGTGTTGGCCGACAACTACCTGATGGGCAACGGACATACCTAACCCTACCCCATCGGATTTAGTAGTAAAAAATGGATTAAATATTTCCTTAGCAAATTTCTCGGAAATTCCGCAACCTGTATCAATAAATTCGACTACAACTTCTTTTTTTTGGGAACTAAAAGATGTTTTAATGGTAAGTACCCCCCCTTTCGGCATAGCCTGCAGTGAATTGATTGTGAAATTCAAAAAAGCTTGTTCCAAATGATCCCTATCAATCCTCAATTCCGGCAAAGAAAAAGAAAATTGCTTAACAACCTGAACATTCTGATTAAAACATCTTGGATGTATTAATTGACAAACTTTATTGAGTACTTCCGTGATGGATAAAGAGTGAAAATTAACTTTTGACGGCCGGGCAAATTCAAGCAATTCTTTTACTACCTTATCAGCATTCTCAATATTTCGTAAAATTACTTCCAGATTTTTTTTAACCTTTTTCTCAAGGTTAAATTTAGAAAGGCAAAACTGAACTGCCGACATAATAACATAGAGAGGATTACGTAATTGATGAGCAACCCCGGCGGCTAATTGGCCCAAAGCAGACATTTTTTCAGATTGAACTAATTGTTCCTGTGCCTTTAAAAGTTCTTTCGTTCTTTTTTTTACATCTTCCTCCAAATTTATCTTTGCATCTTCTAATGCTTGATAAGCTCGAGTATTTTCTATTGCCAGGGCAGCATCTTTAGCAAAAATAGAAAGCAATTTCATATCCTGCTCAACAAATTCCTTGTCTTCTTTCAATCTCCTTAAATTGACTATTCCTATAACTTCATTTTTAATCATCAAAGGAACTATCAATCTTGATTTCACACTTTCAACCTCTTTCTCAAACTTAAAATACTCACCCATCCCCCATCGTTCAGTCATTATTCCCGATTCTCTCATTTTATTCTTTAAGTCACCTATTTCCTCATTAACACGCACTTTTTTCGTAAGTATTTTATCGTCAAACATCGTTAAATAATTTCTGCCTGTTAATTCTTTTTTTCTCTGGTCTAGTAGTATTAATGACCCACCGTCTGCCTGCAAAGATTTGCAAGCTGATTTTAAAATCAAATTAAGTAATTCCTCCGGATTCATTATCGAACTCATTGCCTTACTTAAATTATATAGCGAAGCAATTTCTTTTAATTCGCTTACTTCCGTAACTAAATTTTGTTTTTCCAAACAATGGCCTATTAATAAAGCAAATTTTTTAACATCAAATGGTTTAGAAATATAATCATATGCCCCTAACCGCATTGATTCTACCGCTGTTTTAACATTTCCATAAGCCGTCATCATAATTACTTCACATTGAAGACGTTTTTTCTTTACCCGTTTTAAGACTTCCACCCCATCAATATTCGGCAAATTAATATCTAAGAGCAACAAATTATAATTATTATCATTAATAAATTCCAAAGCCTGTTCCCCACTTTCCACATCATCTACCTTATATCCCTCTTTTTCTAAAATATCGACACATAAAGTTCTCCCGGATAAATCATCATCAACTACTAATATACATCCCTTGGACATTTTATCTCTACCTCTTTTTACAAAAATCAATTAGTTTTAAAAAACCGCCAATCATTTCCTTGTATTTTTTTTATAACCGTTATTTATTCCTAATTCTTTCCGATAAACATTTACTGAGCGACGGGAAATGTTAACTGCAAATTCATTCTTTAATTTGTTTTTAATCTTTTCATCGGTATAATGCTCTTTTTTATTATTTGTAATTTTTTTAACTAATATCTTTATAATTTTTTTCTTATTAGGAAAAAAATCTTTTAATGGTTTTTCTTCTCCCCATGGCAAAACAATGCTTTTATTCCCAATCAAGCGACAAATCAAACTGGAATTTATCTTTAATTTCCGGGATAAATCCCTCTGGGTAAATGATATTAAGTTCTCAATATCTTCCGACTCTAAATAATCAGACTGAACTTCTATACCACTCTGAATTACTTGATGAATTGTTGTTTTTCGGATATTAATTAAATTTAAATCTTTAAGCAGTTTATCTATTCTTTCAATTTCTTCCTTAGAAAAAAAATTACTCTTTTCGGCTTCCTTTATTTTTTCATAACTTATTAAATATTTTCCCCTAACATAATTAGGCACAAAGTATCCTATAGTAAAAGAATTTTCTTCTGTTTTTTCAATTGATGCTATTTTAAAATAATGTTTTTCCCCCCCGGAAACTATCAATGACGGATGATGAAATTCGCTATGAATAGAAATTTCATCAACTAAACCGTTAATTTTTTTAATCTTAGAGATCACTAACCCGGTTTTTTTGGATATTTCCTGCAAGGACAAATTAATATTGCCGTACAAAAAATATTGCTTAAATTTAGTTATTCCTAATTCCCTGATTATTTGAATTATTTTTTCTTTGTTCTCTAACAAGGATTCTAAATCTACTTTACTATTACTTACGCTAATTTCTTCTTTCAATTGCAAAAAATTAGATGAAAGGCCTGCTTTAACTAATCGTTGATAACTTATCAGTTTTTTTATTTTTAATTTCTTAAATAATAAATCATTTTCCACGTTTTTGATAAATTTAGAAAATTCTATTTCGGGAAAATCTATAAAATTGGTCAACTTCATTGCGGCTATTAGTTTATTTCTTAGCTGTGTCTTTAGAGTTTGATTTAGTTCATTCTGTAAAATACCCATTTTTCTATCCGGAAACTAATATATTTTTTGTTGTTCATGTAAGAAACCCAATCATTACAAATATAACACGAAAAGGTAATAATCTCAATATTTTTCTACATTAGCATTTAACAGTAAATTCTTTCTTCTTCAACCTGAAAAACTATCCGTTTTTTAATCATCTTTTTTGATTTCGGGCAAAAAAAATTCTCTTAAAAAATAAATACCTTCCCTTATTAAAATAATCCCTTCCTTTATTGATTTTAGCCGGCATATTATTTTCCATAAAAAACGAGGACGAAGATAAAATTTCCTTACTGCCAGCTGATGAAACATCCACACCTTTTCCTTAGATAAACTTTCTGTCTCAATAAGCGGATAAGAACAGGAACTATCCATAATATCCGTTTCCCCGGATATCCACCCCTCACTTATTGCTTGATCACGAAAAGTAGTCCCTATTTGCGGACTGGCAATATTAAAAGAAGCATAATCACAATCAATTTGTATGGCTAAATCAATTAATTCTCTTTGTGATTCTTCGTTTTCTCCCGGCAATCCTATAATAAAATGTGCTAACGTTTTTATTTTTAATTTTTTACAAAGAACAAAAGCTGCCTTTACCTGCTCAATTTTGATGCCTTTTTTATATCTGTCCAATATCTCCTGCCTGGCACTCTCCACTCCTAACATTACTGTGTGGCAACCGGCGTCTTTCATCAAGCTTAGAGACTCTTCATTAAGTAAATCAACCCTGGTCTCACAACTCCAGCTAAAAGAAAATTTTTTCTCTATCATCTCTTTGCACAATCTAAGGCTATGTTCTTTATTAGCTAAGAAGGTCTGATCCCTAAACCAAATTTCTTTAATTCCTAATGAAGCAATATAGGCAAATTCTTCCAAAATATTCTCAATTTTACGTGTTTTAAACGGTATTCTCTGGAAAGGACAGAACAAACATTGATAAGGACAACCGAAAGCAGTCAGAACACTGGCAAAAGGATGTTTTTTTAAATGGGGCAAAGTATATTTATTCAAAGGAAAAAGTTCATGCCGGGGAATAGGGATTTCAAATTCCTTGGTTTTAGTCCTATTTCCTTCGATTATGTCTTCACCTTTTCTGATAATAAGATTATCTTTTTTTTCATTCCCTTCTCCGTCAAGAAAGTCTAAAATATTCCGCGCAGTAAAATCTAAAATAACGGCATCCAAAAACGGAAATTGCTCCATAATTTTACTGCCCTGGAAAAGAAGAAAATCGCCACTGGCAATTATTAAAACTTCTTTTTCTTTTTTGATCTTTTCCAGAAAAGAAAAATCCTCTCTCCACGATACAGAACCTGTAATAAAAATTATTACATCTATATCCATATCCTTAATTCGGCTGAAACATTCTTCACTGCTCATCCTGGAAATAATTGCATCCAACACTTCTACATGATGTTCTCTACCTAAAATTCCGCTTAATACCAGCAAATCATAACCCGGCCAGTAATACATCCCTTTAGCAACATGGCTGCAATAATAATCTCTAATGTAAGGACGATCTCCGGGAGGATTGAGTAATAATATTTTTTTCATTTTTAAGATAATTTTCCTTTAAATTGTTCTTTCTCTTAATAATTTTTATTTCGACTTTTTAATTTACGGGCAATTTTTAAATAGTGTTTCGTTTTACCTTTAATTTCGGGAGTTAAAATTAAAGCTTTTTTAAATTCCATTATCGCTTCCCGGTAATCCTTATTTCCCAAATAGGCCAAACCTAAATCATAGTGCACCCGATAAAAAGACGGATTAAAAGCTATAACATCGTTAAAAAGATCAATTGCTTTATCAAACTGGTAATTTTCCAGAAAGGTCCGGCCCAACTTATAGTGATGTTGATCATTGTTTGGCTGAGTATCAATTAATTGCCGATAAAACAAAATATCAGCTCTAATTTTGCCAACTTTAAAATTCGGTTGTAAAGCAACAGCACGCTTATACATTATTTGTGCTTTTTCTTTTTCACCTTTTTCTTCATAACATCTTCCTAAATTAAAATAGCCGACAAAGGTAGACTCTATCGATTGTGCTTTTTCAAACTCTGCTATAGCTAAATCATATTCTCCTTCGTTATACAAAAAAGCCCCTTGTTTACACCTTCCCTTAATTAACGGATTTACTTTAACGACTTTATATACTTTATTCACTTCTATTTGTACAATCGGGATAAAAATATATTGCTCAAGTTCCGTATTTAACCAAGAAATTATCTCTTCTTGCTGGGGTGAAGCACCAATGATATAGCCCACTCCCCTTTTTTCAATATCAGTTTCAATATCACGGAAACTTCTTTCTTCCGGATAATAGGGAACCCTATCAAAAAAAACTGTTTTTCTCTCAGTGTGAAGATAAAAAGCAGCCGGGAAAAAATGCATCAAAACAGCATCCGAAGGAGTATTTTCTTTGAGCCATTCGGCCAGAGTAAAATAATCATTAAGCCAAAAGGAATGGTAATTTCTTTTTTCCTTTTCCGTCAAAATTTCATAGTGGATTAAATAAGAAATGTTCCCTTTGAGCGACCAAAAAATTGGAACCAAATTACCCAACAGTAGGATGACCACGGCAACCACCCATAAATTACAAAAATGCAGAATACCTTTTGCACTGCCTTCTGTTCTTAGGGTTTTCTCCTTAATTTTTAATCTCCATTTTTCGGCAAAAGAAATACCATACAAAAAATAGTATAATATAAAAGGAAGTAAGCAAAGCAAATACCGTTTCCCCGCGTTAACATAAAAACAAAGAGGGAAAATCATAATAATTCCCAAATAACACAGTATATATATATCCATTAAACTCTTTTTTTTAATTAAATGCCTGATAAAACCAAAAATGGCCGTTCCGGATAAAAATACGATAATAAAAAACGAAACGAACGGAAAAACCTGCGGCTTAAACAATTTATCGTTATTCATTAAACTACAAAAACAGGGAGAATAGGATAACCCTTCAAACATAGATTCCCCCATAAAATAACCGGGAAGCAACAAGTGTGAAATAGCTTTGCCGTAATGAAAAATATTCAAACCAATTGTTTTTACAATGCCCCACAAGTTCCCTTCGTAGCCAAACAAAAATTGATTGAAATAATTCTGAGATAATATCCTGTCGGGATTAGTGATTAAACTGTTTCTAAATACCCAGGGGCAAATTAACACAAACGATACAACTCCTAAAAGCACACCTTTTTTATATTTTCTTTCCATCCAGAAAAAACAGATAATCGCAGATAAAATAAGGGACAAGCCAAGCGTTTTAATATAAAAGGTCATTATCAGCATTAAGAGTGCTCCAAATAAATATTTATTAACCAAACCACTTTTCTGTCTATACTTTTCTAAAAAATAAAGGGCTCCGACCGAGAAAAAAAGATAAGCAATTTCCGGTGCAACTATTACCGAAAAAGAAAGAAACCACCAATTAGTAGCTGTAAACAATAAAAGCAACAAGTAAAAAACCTGTTTATCTTTCTGAAAAAATGAAGATTTGTCTTTCTTAGTAAAAAAGATATATACGGCAATTAATGCAGCTCCCCCAAAAAGAAGAGAAAGTCCTTTTAGAAAAATAACTTTATATTCAACCAATTTCATAATTAGCGCTAAAAAGATAGGATATAAAGGGGGATATTCTACATCAACAAGGCCTCCTTCCGGATAATAAATATGCATATATCCCTTTTGCAAGGATAAAGATTTAGCCAGAACGAAATAATAGGGCTCATCATTTTCCATGGGTAAATCAGGATTTAACAACAAACCACCAATTAAAATAAATAAAGCCACGATAATTAAAAGATACTTATTTTTATTCACAAATCCGGGGAAATGAAATAACAAATTTAACTCCCTTTTTATTTTTTAAATTTTACCTTAATAAAAGCCCTTATCCCAAAAAAAACATTAATTATGCCATCAGGAATTTTTGTGCCCCGGGAACGATAAAAACGGGGCATGATTAAATAATTATTATCAATTTTATAATTTAATCTGCCCGCAATAATTCCGATTTCCTGTTCACAACTGTATTTAAATCCGGTGTAATATTTCATTATCTCGGAAATAGTTTCCGCTTTCATAAATCTAAAACCACATTCTATGTCGTTATACTTTATACCGCTCAACAAAGAAGCGGTTAAGGATAAAATCTTATTTCCTATTATTTTAAACAAGGGATATTTTGCGAAATCTCTACAGGTTATGAGTAAATCATAATCTCCTTTGATAAAATAATTGCAAATAAGATCAATATCTCCTCCTAAATGCTGTCCATCAGCATCTATGGTAATAACAATATCATCATTATTAATCTTGTCTTCTTTGAGTAATTCACAAACCTTATCAAATCCTTTTTTTAATGCATAGGATTTTCCCCTATTAATTTTTAAAGAAAGAAGATAAACATTACTTTTGCCAGTTATCCATCCCGAAATTTTTTTAGCTGAGGAATCAGTAGAACCGTCATTAATTATTATTATACTATCCACAGCAGAGGAAATTTCATTAAGAGTGTTAAGCAATGTTTCTTCTTCATTATAAACAGGAATTACTACTATTTTCTGTCTCATAAATTTTTACCCTTTTCAGGTTTTTGTTCATCAAATACCCGATTAAACAATATTTACCGCCCTGATTTCATTTCTACGATTTTAATATAGTGCTTTATTTTATGTTTCTCTTTTAAATCCTTATTCAGGAATAAACTTTTTCTGAATTCTTCTAAAGCAAATTTATATTCTTTTTTTCCAAAATAAGCCATCCCTAAATTATAATGAAGAGAAGCTCCGGAAGCATTTAATCCCAGTGCATATTTCAAATTTTCTATAGCTTTATTTAAATTTCCATCCTCCAGATAGAACTTCCCTATCCTTTCATACCCCGTAGGATCACCGGGGTCTTGCTTTATTTTTTCTTTTTGCCGAACAATTCCCAGCCTGGTTTTAGCTGTTTTATACGCAGGCTCAAGTCGTACCGCTTCTTTATACATTTCACCTGCCTGTTTAGAAAGTCCTTGCACTTCATAACATTGGCCTAAATTAAAATAAGTTTTACAATTGGGTTTTAATTGGATAATTCTATCAAATTTTAATACAGCCTGTTCATAATCCCCTTTTTTATAATAATCCATCCCTTCTTTATTTAATAATTTTATCGCAGAATTAGTTTTAATGACCTTATAAATTTCAACGGTTTTCATTTCTGTCTTAAATATAGCTAATTTCTCAAACATAAACATTTTAGAATATTGCCTTAAATAATTAATAATCTCTCTTTCCGCCTGATGCCCCACTACTAAATAATTTACATTTTCGCTATCAATTCTATCAGCAATTACTTTCATTTTATCCAAATTTATTTTTATCAGCCAGGGACCGGAAGGAGAAAGCAGGAAAAACACACTTTTCCGATTGCTCCGTAAATAAAAAGCAGGAGGAAAACAATGCATAACAACACTGTTTTGTGGAGTATTTTCCTTTATCCAGTCAGCCGGAGTAAAATAATCAAGAAGCCATCTGGAATGATAATCTTTTCTTTCTTGTGTTGATAAAAACCTGTAATTGTTTAAATAAGCAACATTTCCTTTGAGCATATAACCGGCAGGCACTAAATTACCAACCAATAAAATGAAACAAAGTATCCACGCAAAATTACTATTCAAACTCCCAGAAAAAGGCCGTTTGATTTTTAATCTCCAAATTTCAAATAGAAAAATTCCTTTTAAAAAATAGTGCAATATAAAAGGAAGCAGAGGAAACAAATACCTGTTAGAACTACTGATATAAAATCTTTTTGGAAAAAGAAGAAGAATGAAAAGGTACGATAAAACATATATATCCGGTAATTTCCTCTTTTTTAATTGATTAATAAAGCCTATAGCCACTATGAGACTTAAAAGTAAACTTATTACAATAGTAAAGGTATTTAAAGATTGTGGGTCAAAATATTCTTTTTTACCTATTAAACTATATAGAAAAGAAAAAGATTCCTCTCCCTGAAAAGCAGACTTTCCCAGAAAATATCCGGGAAATAAAAGGGTAAAAATGGCATGGAGATAATGAACAATGTTATAAAAAATAGTTTTGGCCATATCTAAAAAATTTAAATTATTCCCGATTAAAAACTGTCCGATATAATCCTGTGACAGTGAAGTTTTATTTATTATTCTGTTTCTTATTATCCATGGAAAAACAGTACCCCCTGT
Source organism: uncultured bacterium (assembly GCA_965371605.1). Taxonomy (GTDB): domain Bacteria; phylum CBDUZB01; class JAGLHV01; order JAGLHV01; family JAGLHV01; genus JAGLHV01. The sequence goes on along the minus strand of CBDUZB010000038.1, from coordinate 307 downwards.
TATTATTAAAAACAAAAAACCTTTGCGATAGTATTTCTTAATAATAAGATAAATAACACCGGCAAGAATTAATGAAATGCCAAGTGCTTTGACATAAAAACTAACAAATACACTCAAAACAGTAAAAAACAAATACCGGTTAAAATAATTTTTTTTATCTATCCACTTTTCTAAAAATATAAGCGTTATAAAAGAAAAGAAAAGATAAATAATTTCCGGAGCAATTGTTGTAGAAAAAGCAAGAAACCACAAGTTAGTAAAAGAAAGCAATAACAATAGCAAAAGGGAACCATGACTTTAAGGGTAT
>CBDUZB010000037.1:0-12677 GCA_965371605.1 uncultured bacterium | reverse complement strand
CTGTTAATGTCGTCTTTCCGTGATCTACATGCCCTATCGTCCCTATGTTTACATGTGGTTTCGTCCTATCGAATTTCTCTTTTGCCATCTTTTGTTACCTCCTTTACATAATCAATAAATATTATTTTTTTGAAACTAATTCCAATTCGCCTACCAGCTTTTTAGCAATATCCCCCGGAACATCTTTATAGCATAAAGGCTCCATTGAATAAGTAGCTCTTCCCTGAGTAAGCGATCTCAAACCGGTTGCATATCCAAACATTTCAGATAAAGGAACACTTCCCTTTATGATATGGGTTTTTCCTTTTTCGGTAATGTTCTCCACTTTTCCCCTTCTCGAGCTCAAATCTCCTATTACATCACCCATATAGTCTTTAACCGTTATAACCTCTATTTTCATAATAGGTTCCAGAAGAATCGGATCAGCTCTTTTAATCCCATCCCGTATTGCTAAAGAAGCTGCTACATTATACGCTATGTCAGAAGAATCTACATCATGATAGGAACCATCAATCAGGGAAACCTTCACATCTATAACCTGATATCCCCCCAAAGAACCTGTCTCTAATTCTTTTATTATTCCTTTTTCTATCGTAGAAATATATTCCCTGGGAATAGCCCCCCCTACAATTTTGTTTACAAACTCAAATCCTTTTCCTTTTTCTTGCGGCTCTAAATCCAACCAAACATGTCCATACTGTCCCCGGCCACCACTTTGACGAATATATTTACCTTCCTGCCTTACTGACTTTCTAATCGTTTCCCGATAAGACACATGGGGATTTCCCACATTTGCTTCCACTCCAAACTCCCTTCCCATACGGTTTATCAAAACATCCAAATGTAATTCTCCCATTCCTGAAATTATAGTCTGTCCTGTTTCTGCGTCATATTTAAGCTTAAAAGTAGGATCCTCCTCTGCCAAACGATGTAACGCCAAGCCCATCTTTTCCTCATCCTTTTTAGTTTTAGGTTCAATGGCTAAAGAAATTACCGGTTCGGGAAAAGAAATCAAACCAAAAACAATAGGAACCTTTTCATCACATAAAGTATTCCCGGTAGCAGTATTCTTCAGCCCTACTACAGCTACAATATCTCCGGCATATGCTTCTTCTAAATTCTCTCTACGATTAGCATGCATACGAAGAATTTTAGTTATTCTTTCTTTTTTCCCCCGGGAAACATTATATACTGTCTCCCCTCTTTTGATAACTCCCGAATAAACTCTCAAAAAAGAAAGCCGTCCTACATACACGTCACTCATAATCTTAAAAACCATCCCGGAAAAAGGCGCATCATCGCTTACTAACCTTTTCTCTTCCTTTTCTGTATCAGGATTAACCCCTTTAATTGAAGGAACATCCACCGGTGAAGGAAGAAAATTACCAATATCATCTAATAAAAATTGTATCCCTTTATTTTTAAAAGCAGATCCGCATAAAACCGGAACTATTTTATAACTCATCGTTGCTTTTCTAATCCCCCAAATTAAATCTTCCTCAGTGATTTGTTTGCCTTCCAAATATTTCTCTAATACATCATCATCAACATCAGAAATCGCCTCAACAAGCTTGTCATGATATTCTTTACTGATTTTTGCATACTCCTCAGGAATATCCGTTGTTTTAAAGGTAGTCCCAGAATCCTCTCCATCATAAACACGTGCTTTCATTCTTATTAAATCAATTACCCCGGAAAAATTTTCCTCTTTTCCTAACGGCAGTTGAATCGGTACCACACTATTGGATAAACGCTCTTTCATTTGTCCTACCACACCAAAAAAATCCGCACCTACTCTATCCATTTTATTTACAAAAATCATTCGCGGAACACTATATTTATCCGCTTGATGCCAGACTGTTTCCGACTGTGGCTCGACGCCGCCAACGGCACAAAATACCACTACCGCCCCATCTAATACTCTTAATGACCTTTCCACCTCAGCCGTAAAATCTATATGTCCGGGGGTATCAATAATGTTAATCCACCAATCCTTCCATTGACAGGTTGTCGCAGCGGAAGTTATCGTTATTCCCCGCTCCTGTTCCTGCTCCATCCAATCCATAGTAGCATTACCATCGTGAACTTCACCTATTTTGTATATCTTACCTGTATAATAAAGAATCCGCTCTGTAGTCGTAGTTTTCCCAGCATCAATATGAGCAATAATTCCTATGTTTCTCGTTTTTTCTAATTCTACCGCTCTTCCCATTTTTAAAAAACCCCTTTGTAATTATATCTTAATCCAAATCCTGATTTAAAAATCCTATTTACCATCGATAATGAGCAAAAGCTTTATTGGCTTCCGCCATTTTATGTGTATCCTCTTTCTTTTTCACTGCCGCACCCTGATTACGAGCGGCCTCAATCAATTCTGCCGCTAATCTTTCCGCAAAAGATTTTCCCGTTCGCGCCAATGTATAGTTAGTAATCCATCGTATAGCTATAGAAACGGAACGACGGGGATTTACTTCTATCGGTACCTGATATGTCGCTCCTCCCACTCTGCGGGACTTCACTTCCAGGATGGGCTTTACATTTTCCATAGCACGCCCCAAAACCTGCATCGGGTCCTCTTTTGTTTTTTCTTTAATAACATCCATAGCTTTATAAAATATTGTATCAGCCACACTTCTTTTCCCTGATTTCATTACGTTTTTAATGAAGCGACTCACCATTAAACTATTATATTTATAATCCGGAACCATCTCTCTTTTTACCCTTGTTTTTTTTGCTTTTCTAGACACTTTTTTCCTCCCTTACCGTTTTACACCAAAAATTTGTTTCTTAAACACACATTATTTAGAACCTTTTTTCTTAGGGGACTTAGCTCCATATTTAGACCGGGATTGTTTTCGGTCTGCTACCCCGGTGGTATCCATCACTCCCCTTACGATATGATAACGCACTCCCGGCAAATCCTTAACCCTTCCACCCCTGATCAACACAATGGAATGCTCTTGTAAATTATGCCCAATACCCGGTATATAAGCAGTCACTTCCACTCCGCTGGTCAACTTTACCCGTGCTACTTTACGCAATGCTGAATTTGGTTTTTTAGGAGTAGTAGTATAAACCCTTATGCATACACCTCTTCTTTGAGGTGACTTAGACAAAGCAGGGGTTCTTTCTTTTTTCTTCATCTTTTTTCTTCCCTTATCAACTAACTGATTAATTGTCGGCATAATCTTTTTCTCCTTTATCTATCTTTTAACCGTTCTTCCTCGCCAATATACCTGTACCGGCAGGAATAAGATGCCCAATAATAATATTTTCCTTTAAACCCTTTAAAGTATCTTTTTGCCCTTGCACGGCAGCTTCGGTTAAAACCCGGGTAGTCTCCTGAAAAGAAGCAGCAGAAATAAAACTTTCACTGGATAAAGAAGCTTTCGTTATCCCCAAAAGGATAGGATACGCCACAGCCGGTTCCCCTTGTTTTTTTTCTACTTTTTTATTCTCTTCCTGAAACTTAAATTTATTTACTACTTCACCTGATAATAATTCGGTGTCCCCACTTTTTTCAATTCTCACATTAAGTAGCATTTGTCGTACAATTGCCTCAATGTGTTTATCATTGATCGTTACTCCCTGCAGGCGATAAACCTCTTGTATTTCGTTAACTAAATATTCCTGAACTTCCTTGTCTCCCTTTACCCTCAACATATCATGGGGATTTATAGACCCGTCAGTTAAAGGTTCTCCAACCCTTACCTGATCTCCCTCATAAATTACCAGATGTTTGCCATGAGGAACAATGTATTCACGCGTCATCCCCGATTGATTTTCAACTACTATTTTCATTACTCCCTTAGTTGTAGTACCTAACCGTACCCTACCGTCAATTTCAGAAATAAGTGCACAATTTTTAGGTTTACGTGCTTCAAATAATTCAGCCACCCGGGGTAACCCCCCGGTAATATCTCTGGTTTTTGAGACTTCCTGTGGAATCTTTGCTAAAACATCTCCGGGAAATACTTCGCTTCCACCCTGGGCATCAATATGAGTATCTACCGGTAACGGATAAGAAATCAACTCTTTCTTTTTCTTATCCACGATAGCAATTCGAGGCTGAAGTTTTTCCGTTTTATAACTAATAATAACTCTTTCTTCCAAACCCGTAATTCTATTTATCTCTTTGTGGACAGTTATGCCTTCTTCAACATCCACCAGTTTTATTTTTCCATTAAATTCAGAAACAATAGGCAAACTATAGGGATCCCATTCTGCAATCAACTCTCCCTTTTTCACTTGTTTCCCTTCCCGAACTTTTAATTTTGCTCCATAAGGAACATAATAATGTTCTTTCTCCTTATTGCTACCGGATTCTCTAATAATTATCTCGCCATTACGACTAACTACAACCCATTGCCCTTCTTTGTTCTTTATACTTTTAATATTAGCAAACTTTAACTTTCCTTCTTTCTTGGCTTGCACGGACGAACGCAAAATAACCCGGCTGGCCGTTCCCCCTATATGAAAAGTTCTCAAAGTAAGCTGAGTTCCCGGCTCTCCGATAGATTGGGCCGCAATAATTCCCACAGCTTCCCCTATTCCTACTTCCTTTCCCGTCGCCAAATTTACTCCATAACATTTAGCACAAACACCTTGTTTCTCTTCACAGGTTAAAACAGAACGAATTCTTATTTTCTCAATGCCGGCATTTTCAATCTCCCTAGCTTTTTCTTCACTAATCAGTTCACCAACGGTAATAATTACTTCATCTGTTAAAAGATTTACTACATTATCCAAACTTACTCTGCCTACTACCCGTTCCATTAAAGACTCTACTACTTCATCACCTTCCTGTAAAGCCCCCACTTTTATCCCGTTTATCGTTCCACAATCATATGTGTTTATTACTACGTCATGGGCAACATCTACCAATCTCCGGGTTAAATAACCTGCATCCGCTGTTTTTAAAGCCGTATCAGCCAATCCTTTTCTTCCCCCGTGAGTAGAAATAAAGTATTCCAAAACAGTTAATCCTTCTCTAAAATTAGCCACAATAGGTGATTCTATAATCTCTCCTATCTGTCCGGTAATTTTCTTCTGAGGTTTCGCCATTAACCCCCTCATACCGGCTAGTTGTCTAATCTGTTGCCTGCTTCCTCTCGCTCCTGAATCAGCCATCATATAAATAGGATTAAACTTGGGTAAATCAGGACTATAATTTTCTTCCTCTTCTTCTCTTAAACCGTCAAACATTTTATTAGAAATTTTATCAGTAACATGAGTCCAAATGTCAATTATTTTATTATATCGTTCCGTATCGGTAATAAATCCCTTTTTATATTGCATTTCAACTTCTTTTACTTCTTTTTTAGCCACATTAATCATTTCGTCTTTAGCCTTAGGCGTTTTCATATCCCCTAAAGAAATCGATACTCCCGCCAATGTCGCATATTTATAACCCAACTTTTTTATATTATCCAACAACAAGGTTGTCTTATACGTGCCCAACTTTTTAAAACAAAGTTCTACCAATTGTCCTAAATCTTTTTTCTTAACGGTTTTATTTACAAATCCCATTTCGGGAGGAATAACTTCATTAAAAATAATCCGGCCCACAGTTGTTTCTATTAGTTCACCCGATGAAATCCTAACTTTTATTTTAGCATGCAAACTTACTTCTTTATGATCATGAGCACTTAACGCTTCTTCATTACAAGCAAATATTTTACCATTTCCTATATCACCTTTCTTTTCTTTGGTTAAATAACAACACCCTAATACCATATCCTGAGAGGGAGTCACAATGGACTTCCCGTTAGAAGGTGATAAAATATTATTACTGGCCAGCATTAAAACCCTTGCTTCCATTTGCGCTTCCAGAGATAAGGGAACATGTACTGCCATCTGGTCTCCATCAAAGTCAGCATTAAATGCCGTACAAACAAGAGGATGCAATTGAATCGATTTTCCTTCAATCAATACCGGTTCAAAGGTCTGAATTCCCAAACGATGAAGCGTAGGTGCACGATTTAAAAGTACAGGATGATTTTTGGTCACTTCATCCAAAACATCCCATACTTCCGGACTGGTTCGCTCCAACATTTTTTTTGCTCCTTTCAGTGAAGAAGCAAGACCTTTTCCTAATAACTCCTTAAGGATAAATGGCTTAAAAAGTTCCAAAGCCATTTCTTTAGGCAAACCACACTGTCCTATTTTTAAATTCGGGCCAACCACCACTACCGACCTGCCCGAATAATCTACTCTTTTACCCAATAAATTCTGACGGAACCGTCCCTGTTTTCCTTTAAGAACGTCAGACAAAGATTTCAGGGGACGCCCTCCCGCTCCCGTTACGACTTTTCTTCTTGTCCCATTTTCAAACAAAGCATCTACTGCCTCTTGTAATAATCTCTTTTCATTAAAAATCATTACTTCCGGGGCTTTTAGATTTTCAATAAGTTTCAATCGATTATTACGATTTATAATTCTACGATATAAATCGTTTAAATCGGAAGAAGCAAAGCGTCCACCCTCCAAAGGAACCAAAGGACGTAAATCAGGAGGAATAACAGGAATAGAAGTTAAAATCATCCACTCCGGTTTATTTCCTGATTTAACAAACCCGTCAACCACTCTTAGCTGCTTAATTAAACGGTTTTTTACTGCCTCGGATTTATCACCCTTGACTTTACTTCTTAATTCTTTGGACAGTTTAACCACATCAATTTCCGCTAATAATTCCTTAATTACTTTAGCCCCGATTCCTACCTTAAACTTACTGCCAAATTCCCTTTTATTTTTTTGAAACTCTTCCTCGCTCAAAAGTTGTTTTTTCTTTAAAGGAGTAGACCCGGGATCAACAACTACATAACTGGCATAGTAAATAACCCTTTCCACCTCTCCTAACTTCATATTCAATAAAACACCTATCCGTGAAGGCGATTTTCTCAAAAACCAAATATGACTCACCGGAGCAGTCAATTCAATGTGTCCCATCCGTTCCCTTCTTACTTTAGCCTCCGTAACTTCCACTCCACACCGATCACAAATTACACCCTTATGTTTGACCCATTTATATTTTCCACAATTGCATTCCCAATCCCGTACAGGACCGAATATCCTCTCACAAAATAATCCGTCCCGTTCCGGTTTAAAAGTGCGATAATTTATCGTTTCAGGTTTCTTTACTTCTCCATAAGACCATTGTTTTATTTTCTCCGGAGAAGCAATAGATAATCTAATAGCATCGAAGTCTAAAAAATTTTCTGAAATGCGTTCCTTCGCTTTTTTTAGCGACATCCTTTTTCTCCCTGAAACTTATTTTTGTTTTATTCCCTTTTCTTTTAACAACTCGACATTCAATCCCAAGCTTTGTAATTCTTTGACTAACACCCGAAAAGATTCCGGAATTCCCGGTGGCGGAGAAACTTCACCTTTTATGATAGATTCATACATCTTTGTTCGCCCCGGAACATCATCACTCTTTACCGTTAAAAATTCCTGTAAAAGATAAGCCCCTCCATATCCTTCTACCGCCCACACCTCCATCTCTCCAAAACGCTGCCCTCCAAACTGTGCTTTTCCACCCAACGGTTGCCGGGTTATTAGAGAATAAGGGCCTGTAGAACGAGCATGTATTTTATCCTCTACCAGGTGAGCAAGTTTAAGTATATACATATACCCTATCGCAACTTTCCCTAAAAAAGGTTCCCCTGTACGCCCATCAAAAAGAGTAATCCTACAATCATCCGTAGGTAAATATTTTTCGGCTACCCCATCTTCTCTCAATTTTTGTTTAGCTTTTTTTATCTGCTCAACTATATCTTCTTCCCGAGCCCCATCAAAAATAGGAGTAATCATTTCAGTATCCAAAACCTTCCCTGCCCAACCCAGCATAAGTTCTAAAATTTGCCCCACATTCATTCGGGAAGGAACGGATAAAGGGCTTAAAACTACATCTACCGGGGTTCCATCAGGCAAATAAGGCATATCTTCTTCGGGTAATATCTTAGCAATTACCCCCTTATTCCCATGTCTCCCCGCAACCTTATCACCAACCATAATTTTTCTCTTGGTTACTAAAAACACTTTAACCAACATATTCACTGAGATGGATAAATCATCCCCCATTTTAACATTATCGATTTTTCTTTTCTTATCATTTTTTAACTCTGTTATCTGAGCTTCCGTAAAAATCTTTATCTTTTCTATTTCCGGTTTCGCTTCATTCTGACGAATTATTCTTTTTTTAACATCTTTTTCTAAACAAGCAACTTTTTTATCTCTTTGCATCCTTAACTCAGCTGTTTCCTCTTTACATTTTTCCTCTACCTGTTTAATAATCTTATTTTCTTCCCTTTTGCCTCTTTTTTCTTTGCGGGTAAAAACTTTAACATCCAGTACTTTCCCTGAAACACCCGGAGGCACACACAAAGAAGCATCCTGAACATCTTCCGCTTTTTTACCAAAAATAACTTTCAACAATCTCTCTTCCGGAGTTGTTTGAATTTCCCCTCTCGGAGTTACTTTTCCTACTAAAATATCTCCCGGATTTACCTCTGCCCCTACTCTAATTATTCCCCTCCCATCTAAATTAGCTAAAGAGTCTTCCGAAACATTAGGTATATCCCTGGTAATCTCTTCACTTCCTATCTTAAGATCTCTTGCTTCGGTTTCAAATTCCTGAATATGAATAGAAGAAAAAACATCCTGTTTTACTAATCTCTCACTTATCAAAATAGCATCTTCAAAATTGTATCCTTCCCAAGGCATAAAAGCAACCAGAACATTTTTCCCTAAAGCAATTTTCCCCTTAGCAATAGCCGGCCCATCCGCAATAATCTGCCCCTTCTCTACTGTTTCCCCTATTTCAATTATCGGAGTCTGATTAACACAGGTATCCTGATTGGACCTGAGAAATTTTTTCAATTTATATACGTCTACTTCTTTGTCTTTATTCCAAACGATGATTTTATCGGCACTAACACTAATAACCTTTCCCTCTTTTTTAGCGACAATAGTTGCTCCGGAATCCTTGGTCACTCTCCCTTCTACACCCGTAGCCACTAATGGTGATTCGGTAATAAGCAAAGGAACCGCTTGTCTTTGCATATTAGACCCCATTAAAGCACGGTTAGCATCATCATGTTCCAAAAAAGGAATTAGAGAAGCAGAAATACTCATTACCTGCATAGGAGAAATATCCATATAATCTACTACTTTAGAGTCACTCATCGGAAAATCCCCTTTGTGACGCGTAGATACCAAACCGGAAGTAATCGTTCCTTCTTTATCCAAAGGAACATTGGCCTGTGCTACCACAAAAGAATCTTCTTTATCAGCTGTGAGATATTCTATCTTACCTGTTACTCTTTTTTTATCCACTTTTTTATAGGGACTTTCGATAAGCCCATATTCATTAATCCGGGCATAAGAAGCCAAAGAGGCAATCAATCCAATATTCGGACCTTCGGGAGTTTCTATGGGACAAAGCCTCCCATAGTGAGTATAATGAACATCTCTTACTTCAAACCCTGCTCTTTTACGATTTAGTCCTCCCGGACCTAAAGCAGATAATCTCCTTTTATGGGTTATTTCCGCCAAAGGGTTAGTTTGATCCATAAACTGCGACAATTGGGAAGTTCCAAAAAATTTTCTTAATATCCCCACCACAGGCGCAGAATTAATCAACGTTCGGGGAGTGACAACAACCGCATTTCCTATATTCATTTTTTCTTTTATTAAACGGCTCATATGCGACAACCCAATCCGTATCTGATTTTCCAATAATTCGCCCACAGAACGTACCCGCCGATTTCCCAAATGATCAATATCATCCACCTTGCTGATAACATTATTGTTTAACGCGATGAGGTACTTTATCGTAGCAATTAGATCCTCTTTACACAAAGTTCTCCTTGTTTTCGGAGGAATTTTAAAATTATTTTCTTTCATCTGCTCAAGCTGCTCAAAAATAAAACCTAATTTTTTATTAATTTTATACCGGCCAACCTTGCCCAAATCATATTTTTTAACATTCTTAAATATCAAATTTTCCAAATAAATTTCTGCTTGTTCCGGGGTAATAAACTCCTGAGTACGCAACTTCCGGTAAATCTCAAAAACCGCTTCTTTCTTACCTTCTACTGTGTCTTTAGCTAAAGTATTGGAAATGACCGTGTCTTTGCGTGAAACATCCAATTTTACTACTTTTATCTTCTTTATTTTCCTTTTTCTTATTTCATTAACAATTTCGTCCGTTATGACCTTATTTGCCTCATGAATTATTTCTCCCGATTTTTTCTCTACAATATCTTCAGCCAGCAATCTTCCTACCAACGCATTAGAATGCATATTCTCGATCGATAGTACCTCTGTTTCATAAAAAACACTCAATATATCGGATTTCTTTTCCATACCCAATGCTTTCAATAGAACCGTGGCTAAAATTTTTCTTTTTTTATCAATGTGCACATACAGAAGGTTATTAGTATCCAATCCAAACTCTACCCATGCTCCCCGATAAGGAATAATACGAGCCGAATACAATTTTTTTCCGTAGGAAGAAATCTTTCCTTCTTCATCTTCTTCAAAAATAACCCCCGGCGAACGATGTAACTGACTAACGACGACTCTTTCTGCCCCGTTAATAATGAAAGAACCTCTATCTGTCATCAAGGGCATCTCAGCTATAAAAACTTCCTGTTCAGAAACCTCTTTTACCACAGTACTGCCTTTTTCCCTTTGCAACAACCGCACACGTACCTTCAAAGGAATGGAACGAGTAATATCCTTTTCAATGGATTCTCCTTCGCTATACCGAGTATTCCCAAAATTGTAGTCAAGAAATTCAATTGTTAGTGTCTCATCGGCATTGGTGATAGGAAAAACATCCTCGAAAACCATTTGTAATCCCTGTGTTTCTCTTTTTGCCGGCTCTACGTCTCTTTGTAGAAACTCAACAAAAGATTTTTTCTGCATTTCCAACAGATCAGGCATTTCCATTAATGAACGGCCTTTAGAAAAATTAAGACTCTTTCGTGGCATTTTTGAATTTTCCTTTTTTATTTTTTTTAAAACAAAAAAACTTAACACCAAACCATAGTCTTAGTTTGTGACACTAAGCTTTTCCCTATTCTATCTTAAAGTACAAACTAAACGAAAAACAAACTTAACCTGGAATGATTAATTACACAAACGCTCATTGTATTTAATTTCGTGTCAGAAGTCAAGCAAAAATATTTTATTGCCTTTATGCAAAAAAAACTACTCCTACCATACAGAGCATTGACCCCTTATCAACTGATTTTTCCACACACATCTTCCCTGGAACTATTTAATTTCTACTGTGGCACCTGTTTCAGAAAGCTTCGCTTTCATCTCTTCTGCTTGCTCCTTAGAAAGTCCTTCTTTTACAGCTTTGGGAGCACTTTCCACTAACTCTTTAGCCTCTTTCAGCCCCAAACTTGTAACTTCTCTAATTGCTTTAATTACCTGAATTTTCTTGTCTCCAATTCCCGCTAAAAAAACCGTAAACTCTGTTTTCTCTTCTTCAGGCGCCGAAGCAGATTCTCCGGCCACAGCAATTGCAGGTGCAGCAGCTACGGCACTTACCCCAAATTTTTCTTCCAAAGCTTTTACCAAATCCGCAACTTCTAAAACAGTCATCTTCTCTATCGCCCCTAAGAAATCTTCTTTGCTCATCGTCTTTGTTGTCATTTTTTTCTCCTCCTCTTAATTTTAAGTGTAATTATAATTTCTTTTCTCTATCACAACACTACGGCAATCCCTTTTATACCCCCTTTTGCTTCTTTTCCATAACAGCCTTTAAACCATAAACCAACTTAGAAACCAATTGATTTAATGTTCTTACCAATCCAAAAATAGGAGCTTGCAATCCACCCGCTAACTGACTTAGAAGTACTTCGCGGGATGGCAATTTAGATAATCTTTCAATCCCTGAAATCTCAATTAATTTCCCATTTAACAAACCTGCTTTTATTGTCAATTGCTTATGGGTTTTAGCAAAAGTCACTAAGAACTTAGACATCGCCACCAATGTTTCATCCCTTTTAGCTTTTTGGGAAAAAGGCATTGCCAAAGCAGTAGGACCTTGCAAGTAACTGCTTAAATCATCAACCGGTAAACCATTCAGCGCCAATCTGGTCAAAGTATTCTTTACCACTCTATATTCGACTTCCATTTTCTTCAAATTTCTTCTCAATTCATTTACATCTTCAACATTCAACCCTTTGTAATCGACCAGAAGGAAACTATTCGTGTCCTTAAACTTTTCACTCAAGGAAGAAACGAACATCTCTTTTTCTTTTCTTGTTTTTATCATAATTTCTCCTCATTTCCATAAAAAATAATCACAACAAAAAACAAACCATTCTTATAAAAAAAACCTCCTCAAAACAATAAAGGAAGTTTCTGTTTTTCCCCTTTATCTCGGTAGGCAAAATTATTCCCCCAACATTTAAACGTCGGGAAAAACCTACTGTCTCTGACTAGAAAGCACACACAAATTCTGAAAGTTGTTCAATATATCAAATTACAAAAACTTTGTCAAGAAAAAAATTATTTTTTTTTTGCTTGAAACAAAAAACGGTTGATAAAGACAGAAAAAAAAGTCCATAGTCCATAGACAACAAACGAAAGACGAGAGACGAGGGACAAGGGACAAGGGACAAGGGACAAGGGACAAGGGACAAGGGACAAGGGAC
>CBDUZB010000036.1:0-12859 GCA_965371605.1 uncultured bacterium | reverse complement strand
AGGAAACAGTATCTTTAACCCACCGGTTACTGAAAGAAAAAATTTAATTTTTTAATTCAATAAAAATAAATAATAATTAAAGTTTAAGGGAACTTTTTAGAAATTTTTTTGTCTAAGGTTGTAGAGGGGTAAAATGCAGGAAATAGCAAAGAATATCATTAGACAGGCTTCAAAAGGGGATATAACAGCCTGTGAAATAATATATAAAGCGAGTGCCGATTTTGTCTATAGTATAGCTCTGAGTATTACTAAGGACATTGATACTGCTGAGGATATTACCCAGGAAGTATTTATAAAAATATACAAAAATCTTAAGAAATTTCAGTTTCGCTCAACGTTTAAAACATGGATATACAGGATTGCGATTAATACCGCAATAAATGCTTATAAAAAGAGGTCAAAGGAAATGGGCAAAAGAGATGATTTCGAACTTGCTCTTAAAACTTATTATGTAAATGATGTAACAGAGGAAATTATTGGCAGGAAAGACAAAGAAAGACAGCTTTTATCTTTTTTAGATACGCTAAATACGGAGCAGAGAACCTGTATAATATTAAGGGAAATAGAAGGATTAAGTTATAAAGAAATTTCTGAAGTATTAAAAATTAACATTAATACTGTACGTTCAAGATTAAAAAGAGCCAGAATAGCTCTTTTAGCTCGTAGGAAAAAAGGGGTGAGCAAAGATGAATTGCGAAGAGATAAAGCAATTATTAATGACTGATTATATTGATGGTGAAATTAATAAGGAATTAAACGAAGAAGTGGAAAAGCATCTGGATATTTGTGACAGCTGTCGGCAGCTTAAACAGAATTTGCAGGGAATTAGTGGTGATTTGTTTAAAAAAATAAAGCAAACGAAGGTGCCTGATTTAGTTTGGGCCCGGATAGAAAATTCTGTAAGCAAAGAAAAAAAACAATCAAAGGGGATGTTGGTTGGGTTAATCAATTATTTACGGCCTGATTTTTTTATCAGAAAACCGGTTTTTTCGACAGCTTTGATTTTAGCCAGTGTTTTTCTATCGATAATTTTTACAAAGGGAGCATCCAATAACCGGAAAATAGCAAATTCTTATTTAAAAGAACAAATGGAGATATTTGTTTATTTAGATGCCGATGGAACAGAATTTTTGGATACGGAGAACATAGATTTTGGTACCGGGATAGAAGAATATTTTCTCTAAAGGGAACTTTTTTTTTAAAAAATTTGTCTAAGATGGTGAGAAGTAAAATAAAGAAAAAGGAGGAAAGAGGTTATGAAAGTAAGATTTAAACCAATTGGCGTTTGCCTGGGAGTAATGGCAGTATTTTTTTTGAGTGTGGTGGCCTATGCCGGTAGTGGCTATGCAGGAAAGGGGAGTGACTATGGAAAAAAAGGGTGTGATGATTTGGCTAAAGAGTTGGAATTAACTCCTAAACAACAAAAGCAATTTGATAAACAATATGAAATGGGTTATAAACAGAAAAAGAAAAATTGGAAATTATTGAAAGGTAAAAAAAAGGAACTTAGAGAAGAATTAGAAAAAACAAATTTGGATGAAAGAAAAATAAAGAAAATAATTGAAGAGTACAAGGGACTAAAGGCGAAAGTGATTAATCAAAGAGTAGACAATGGGTTAAAAATGAAAAAAATTTTAACAGCTGAGCAATTTGACAAATTTCATCAAAGAGTAAATGTTGGTAAAAAAGAAATGATGCGTAAACGAAAAGAAAAAATGCACGAGAAAAAGATGGATAATTTGGTTAAGGAACTGGATTTGACTCCCCGGCAGCAAGAAAAAATGGAAAAAAATCATAAGTCAAAGGTCCAAGAAAAAGAAAAACTGCATGAGGAGAGGATGGATAGCCTGATTAGGGAATTGGATTTGACTCCCCAGCAGAAAGAACAGTTGGGAAAATGCCGAGAGGCAAATCATGAGCAACAGAGAAAGTCCCGGGATTTATTACGGGATAAGAAAAAAGAGCTTGAAACAGAATTAGCCAAATATGATTCGGATGAGGGGAAAATAAAAAGAATAGGTGCCCAGCTTACGGATTTATGGGGTAAAGCGATAGAGCAGAGAACAAACAGCGTATTGGAAATAAAGAAAATTTTAACCCCTGAGCAATTTGAGAAATTTCAGCAAAAGAAAAATACTTTTAAACACAAAAAAAGAGGCAAGAAAGGATATCCGGGGAGCAAGGGAAAATTTCCCCTGGAGTAATTATTAAGGGTAGATAAGCGTTAAATAATAGGGGACTAATTGAAAAATTAGTCCCCTATTATTTTGAACATAGAATGTTGTGGTTAATAATTTAAAAATGATATCCTAAAGATGCACAAACATAAGGAAAAACAGCATTTTCTTCGATTACGGGCCGTTGAAGACTCATCACTAAAGAGGTAACAGGGACTAACATTAAACCGGCTAAACTGAATCCACCAAATTCCTGGCTGAGGGTGTTGTAGTCTGTATCGAAAAGATAAGCAGCCCCTATCGTAAGATTTATTAAAAAACCTTTTCTTTCTTTAGGATGGGTAAAAAAATTAAGTCCCATTTCAAAATTCCACCAATAATAACGGTCTTCGAAATCAACTTTAAAATCAGTGTGTACGGCACCTGTATTGGGATCTTTGAATTTTGTTTCCGCTGTTCCCTTGTGATAACTAAAAGAGGGCCCTGTGCCGAAGTGAAGTATGTTATTTTTGCCCGGGTAATAACGGACCATTGTAGAATATTGATTACCGGTAAGTCCTCCTCCGGTACCCAGACAGAAATCAAAATAATTCAAGGATAAATTCCCTTCCACCCCGATAAATCCTACAGGACTGCCTACGCCGGCTGTAGTTTGAAAACCAACGCCAACCCTCTCGATGTTAGAAGAATAAACTGCTTGTGTCATAAGAAAAAAAGCAACAATACATAAAAACAAACTTCTTGAGTTTTTCACTGGGGAACTCCTCCTTTTGAATTTTAAATAATACTTTATCTAATATAAGTATAACTAAAAAAAATAAAAGAAGCAACTATTTTTTTTACAGGATAGTGTACAACATGAGCCTGTTGCCGAACTGTATTTCTTGTTCTTTTCTACCTGTCCGCTCCGCCTTAAAGATTGGCAAAAGGCAGAAAATCAGTGACTTCCCTCGGCTTCGCCGAGAGGCGAGCGTCCCTAGACGAGAAGGTATATTCCAGTTTAGTCACTAAAACGAAACTTAAACCTAAAAAAAGGAGAATATGCCGTATGAAAGAATTAAATTTCGATGAAAGTAATTTAGCAGAAAATTTAAAATTTTGGAGTATCGAAATTTTGCTTGACAAAGTTTATAAAAAAATTATTATGTATTATATTAGGTATATGAATGTATGAGTATATAGAAATATATCCAACAATTAAATAACAGCATTAGTGCTTTAAAAATAGATTGATTTGATTTGATTGAATAAATTGTGCTTGTTAGAGGGAAAGATTAGTTTTTATATGTTTGATAGAGAGTTAGGTATAATTATTACAATTGGTCATTTGATAAATTATCCGAAGAATAATATTTTATAAACTTATTAAAAAAATTCATTAATTTAGGAATATAATATGAAAAATTTTCCAGTGAATAGATTTGCATATAGTATCCATAAAATTCTTAATAATCAAAACAGATGGGATTCTAAAATGGTAATGGATATTGTTGGGGAGGATACCCGGTTGAGAATCTTAGCTATCTTGAGTATAAGTAAAAGAGAAATTGCCGTTAAAGAAATTTGTTCTATTTTAAAGATTAGCCAACCAGCTATTTCGAAGCATCTAACCAGACTTCGTTTGCTTCGAATTGTTAAGGATAAGAGGTGTGGCAATATTATTAGATACAGCCTAAATTGTGATTCTGAACAGGGAAAAGTGCGGAGTTTAATCCTTCCTGAATTTAATATGATTGAGGTATTCTGTAAAGATGTTAAGCGGCTAAAACTCCTTATACGGAAGAAATAGATTTCTTAACAATGTATATTTAGGTAATAATTGGGATGTATTAATTTAATATTATAATTAAAATTTCGATGTAAAGAATTAAGTATAATATTTACTTTCTTGTCAGGCAGAGAAAAAAATATGTAGACAAAAGGAAGAAAAATAAGTACCCTTCTAAAAAAGATTAAGGTGTTTTTTATAGAAGGCCGGAATGATCATTTTTTGTAGTGGTTTCCAGGATAATAAAATAAGATCATCGAAAAATGAAGGAGAAAAAGAAAATAAATCAAGGTTTAATATCGAACAAAAGAATAAAAAATTGGGTAATAAATACTTCCTAGTATAAATATAGCAAAAAAATCACTACAAAGGGAATAGCTATGAAAGAATTTCATTTTATAGAATGTTTTGAAATAAAAGAACTCCTCGGAAAGAAAGCTGATAATGTGGAAGAATTATTGGAGCTTATCGAGGAAGTTTCAAGCGATTCTATTTATTATCATACACATAGTTATTTTTTAAGGCATTTTTACATAAAAGGGCCATATCCAAATGATTTTGCTAATTGGACAGCTATTCAGGTGCGGGATAGAGTTCTTGGGGAGAAACTTGGAATTGTAATGCCGGATGGTGATAAGAGCCTTGAGGATTTGCGTAACGAATTGATAGAGATTATAGACAACTATCTTTCAACTATGACGACCGCACCTGCCGTTGTTTCCGGACAGGCTTTTTATTTTATGCAGTCTCGTATAATAGAAATTACTACAGGAATAACAGCAAATAATTTAGAAGAATTTGTGGAAATATTAAAAATTATCGATGCAAGTGCAATTTATAATCATGTATTTGAAGCACGGGTACGTGATTGGCAAGGAAGAAGCGATTTTTCAATTTGGCTCGACGAAGTTCTTCATCTGACAGAATTATCAAAAAAGCTGGAAATGATAGATTGTTATATGTATAGCTTGGAGGGATTAAGAAATAAATTAATCTATTTATGTAAAGAGGAACTTAAAAAATGACGAACCATGTAACTTTTGAATCATACAAAGAAATAGCACCAAAAGGAGTGGTTAATCTTGCTTATAAACTTGCTGAGGGATTAAAAGGAAAATCTATTTTGCACGTTAATTCAACGCGTCTTGGCGGTGGTGTTGCAGAAATGCTTCTTAGACTTGTTCCTTTGTTTGAGTCTTTGGGAATTAATGTTCGTTGGGAGGTAATTGAAGGAAGTCCTTTGTTTTATAAAACAACAAAAAGTTTTCATAACGCTTTACAAGGACAAAGGCAAATTATTACGCAGGAGATGTATGATGAATATAAGATGGTCAATCAAGAGAATGCACGAAAAATTTCTTTTGATTCGGAATTAATAATCATCCATGACCCTCAACCGGCAGGATTTATCCTTAAAAAACCCAAAAATACAAAATGGCTATGGCGATGCCATATTGATGCATCCCATCCTCAGAGAAAAGTTTGGAACTTCTTAAAAGATTATGTGTCACAGTTTGATGGAGCCATATTTTCATTGCCCAGTTTTGCAAAAAGGCTTACTATCCCTCAATTTCTAATGTATCCTTCAATAGACCCATTGAGCGATAAAAATAGAGATTTACCTAAAGAAGAGATAGACCGTGTTTTAATTAAATACAATATCCCATTAGATAAGCCGATAGTTTTACAGATATCACGGTTTGATAGATTTAAAGATCCCTTAGGTGTTATAGAAGCATATAAATTAGTTAAAAAGTATAATGATTGTTGTCTGGTACTTGCGGGAGGAGGAGCTACAGACGATCCGGAGGGGGTTCATTTTTTACAAGAAGTAAGGGAAGCTGCTTCTTGTGACAAAGATATTTTTGTTCTCGATTTACCTAATGATGCAAATTTAGAAATAAATGCGTTACAAAGAGGGGCAACAATAGTCTTGCAGAAGTCCACAAAAGAGGGATTTGGACTTACTGTTGCAGAAGCGATGTGGAAAGGGAAACCTGTTATTGGTGGAGCTGTTGGAGGTATTACCGTTCAAATTGTTTATGGACAAACAGGATATACAGTGAATTCAGTGGAGGGTTGTGCTTATAGAATTCGTTATCTGTTAAATAATAGGGAAATTTTATTTGAGATGGGTAATAAAGCCAAGGAATATATTCGAAGGAATTTTTTGATAACAAGACATATTTGTGACTATCTTGCAATAATGACTGAAATGCTCAAGAGGTAATATAAAGTTAATAAAAAATTATCTTTTTAGTAGGTTAGTGAATAAAAGAGTAAACAGAAATGCCCAATACTTTTTCATTTTTCTTTGCTTAGAGCAAAACAATCCATTTCTACCTAACAGCCGGCAGACAGGCATCAGTAATTTTTCTCTGTGATCACTTAGCAAACAAATTTTAACAACAACCGGAGGGGCCCCCCCTATGTTTCCGATTTTATATTGCGAAATGGGTAATGAAGAAATTAGAGAAATAGCGTCAAAAATTTGTTACGACAAATTGAAGAGTAATATTTCTTTCTAAAAGAGAATTCTCATTATTTGAGCATTGGATTTGAAAATTGGAAAACAGCAGAACAGTAAGAGACGTATAAATTGAGAGATTAACGTACGGTTCCGTGAGAAGCTTGGGGGGAAGGATATTCTAATAACTTAAAAAGTGTGGTATAATAAATTTTATGAAAAAGACAACTTTCCAAAAGCGATACATCATTCATATTGATATGGATGCTTTTTTTGCGGCAATTGAACAAAGGGATAATCCTCAATACAAGGGTAAACCGGTAGTAGTTGGTGCTGATCCAAAAAGAGGAAAAGGGCGGGGGGTTGTGTCTGCCTGTTCTTATGAGGCACGAAAATTTGGTATTCATTCGGCAATGCCTATTTCTATAGCTTATCGGAAATGCCCGGAGGCTATATTTTTGCCGGTAAATATGGAAAAATATCAGCAGGTATCAATAGAAATCGGAAAAGTTTTAGATGAATTTACCCCTCAGATTGAATGGATTAGTATTGATGAGGCGTTTTTAGATATTAGCGGGAGTTATCATCTTTTTGGTAGTCCTTATAAGACCGGATTACTTTTAAAATCCCGGGTAAAAGAAGTAACCGGATTGATTGCTTCAGTAGGAATAGCCCCTCATAAATTTGCCGCCAAGATTGCTTCGGACTTGAAAAAACCGGATGGTTTAGTGGAAGTTACTCAAGGCTCTTTATTAACTTTTCTTTGGCCTTTAGAGGTAAACAGGATATGGGGTGTAGGAAAAAAGGCAGTGAAGGTTTTAAATGGATCTGCTATTTATACTATGGGCGATTTGGCCCATAGAAAAGCTGAAAAATTGGTAGAATTATTGGGTAAAAACGGAGAGCATATTTGGCAGTTAGCTAATGGTTTTGATGACAGAGAAGTGGAAGCTGAAAAGGAGCTCAAATCGATAAGTAACGAATATACTTTCCAGCAGGATACGGATAATAAAGAAAAAATAGGAAGTGTTCTTTTATCATTGTGTGAAAAGGTTTCTCAACGACTGTTTCAAAAAGAATTAAAAGCTAAAACAATTACCTTGAAAATTCGCACCGGGGATTTTAAAACTTATAGTCGAACTATTAGTATTAGTAATCCGACTAATTTTGCAGATGTGATTTTTAAAGAAATACAAAAAACATATAATAATTTTCAGACAAAAGGAAAAAATATCCGTCTTTTAGGGGTTAAGGCTTCTAATTTTAATTTAGGTACGAAACAAAGTGATTTTTTAAGTGAAACAGAAAATAAAAAACGCAAGAAAATACAAAAAGCAATGGAAAAAATAAAAGATAAATTCGGAGAAGGCTCTATTTATCGCAGTGGGAGTAAGATATAAAGATAAAAAGCCATTTTGCAGAAGCCTAAATGCGAACGGCAAGGGAGGAAAAAATAGAGGATTTTTACAGATATAAAAAATTTGATTAAAAGATTTTGACGGCACCTAAATGTCAAAGAAATTCCAAAATCAAATAATTAATCTTTAAGAGAGGTTATTTTTTTTATAGCTCGAATTCTTTCTAATACCGGGGGATGACTGTATTCTAAAAAAACTTTTAATGGATGAGGGGTTAAATTGCCGAGGTTGTCAACAGTCAATTTTTTCAAAGCAATAATAAAAGATTCCGGTTTTTGATAAGTGGATACAGCATAATGGTCAGCCTCGTATTCGTATTTGCGGGAAAGAATGTTTCCCAGAACGGAAAAGAGTAAACTGATTGGGGTATAAAGAAAACCAAAGAAAAACAAACTTGCGTAGATAGAAGTTTGTTCCATTTTGAAAGCTGCAAATAAACCCGGATTATTAATAAATAAAGAGAGAATAAAGAACATCAAACCATGGGTGAAGATTGAAAGGATGATACTTTTTACGATGTGTTTTTTCCGGTAATGGCCTATTTCATGAGCCAGGATAGATACGATTTCCTCTGTCGTATGTTTTTCGATGAGGGTATCAAACAGAGCTATACGGCGATATTTGCCAAAGCCGGTAAAAAAAGCATTTGTTTTTGTAGAACGTTTAGAGGCATCTATTTTAAAAATCCCTTTCATTTTAAAATTTTCTGATTTTGCGTAACTTTCAATGCTATTTTTGAGTTCTCCGTCTTCTAATGGGATAAATTTATAAAAGAGGGGAATGATAATTACCGGGGCAATGAAAGATAAAAATAGTTGAAAAGAGGAAAGGGCAATCCAGCAATAAAACCATGCCCACTGTCCTGTCTTATTAAAAAACCATAGGATTAACGAAAAAGATATTCCTCCCAGAAGGGCAGTTAAAAACCATTGTTTTAAAATGTCGGTAATAAAAGTTTTTATGCCGGTTTTATTAAAGCCGTATTTTTCTTCAATAACAAAAGTGTGATAAGCAGAAAAAGGGATATGCATTATTTGGGATACAAAAACCATAATAGCCGCGAAAGTTAATCCGGTGAGAAGAAAATTAAAGTGAAAATTTCTTGTCCATTGGTCAATAAAATTAAATCCGCCGAGAAGAATAAAAAATATAATAATTAAAGTAAAAACAGTAGTTTCAATCAGGGAAAAAGTTGTATTTTCTTGAAGATATTTTTGTGATTGAGCATATTTATCAGTATTGTAATATTCGGTAAACTCTTTGGGTAAGACAGGGCTGGCATGTTTTACATTTAAAACACCGATAAGCAAATTTAGAAAATATTCACTAACTAAAATGACCAGTATAACAACAAGATAAATGCTCATAGTAAAATTTCCTTAAGGGAATGGGTTGTCAATAGTTTACCGAAATTATAATCCTTAGGACTCTAAGGATAACAGATTGGCTTAAAAAAATCAATTAAATAATCTTAGAAAAAATGCTGGATTTTTAAATAGAAATATGCTTTAATAACTAAAGGAAAAAAGATATAAAATTTTACCGGC
The DNA here is from genome assembly GCA_965371605.1 of uncultured bacterium. Classification (GTDB taxonomy): domain Bacteria; phylum CBDUZB01; class JAGLHV01; order JAGLHV01; family JAGLHV01; genus JAGLHV01. The sequence continues at coordinate 3,482 of CBDUZB010000036.1, read as the reverse complement.
GAAAGAAGATGTAATATATTTATTTTTGAGAAAGGAGAGATAATTGAAATTAAAAAATACTTATTATAATCAGAATATAATTTTAATTATTGCCAGTGTAGGATTAGGCTGGTTAATTTTGGGGTTTTTGTTTTCATTGCAAATGAAGGTGTGGGGGATATTAATAATCGGTTTGTTGTATAGTTGGATTTGTTGTTTAGTCTGGGCTCATTTAATTTATGCCCGTCTAATAAACTATAAAAAAAATATTGTTGAGCAGTTTGAGAAATTAACAAGGGAAAACAAATCGGAGTTGACGGGATATTTGGAAAATGAAGAAGAACTTGTAACTTTTTTTAAACAGTATGTTTTTCCGATGTATAGAATTTCAAATACGTTAACGGCTTATTCAAAAGAGATGAACAGTGTTAGTAGAGATTCTTTGAGCATTCCTCAAAAGTTAACTGCTTTAATGGGGAAAGTATCTGAAAATACTGCGGAGCAATCTCAATTAGTCAGTGTTATATCAAGTAACAGTGGGCAAATTTCTTTAGCCATTAATGATGTAATTCAACTCGTTCAGGCAGGATCGGAAATGAGTCAAACTATTTTGGATATGTCTACCAGAATGAACGATTTTGTAGAGAAGTTTGTTAAAATGATGGATATTAGCCAAAATAGAGTAGAGGATTTAGCTAGTGGAGTAAGAGATTTTAAGAAAAAAACAGAGCAAATAAAGGAAATAGGAAAAGCAATAAAAAGAATTACTAACCAAACTAATGTTTTGGCTTTAAATGCTGCGATTGAAGCATCTCAGGCCGGTGAAGCAGGACAAGGGTTTTCCGTAGTGGCGGAAGAAGTACGGAAACTTGCGAAAAATACATCTAATTTTGCTCAGGAAATTTCTAAATTAGCAGTAAGCAATCAAATTGATACGGACAAAATGATTTCGGGGATAGATGCTATTGTTGAAAGAATTCATTTAAATTTTCAAAAAGTTAATCTGATGAGAAGCGATATAGAAAAAATTTTTGAAGCAAATAAAAAAATTTTTGAATTAAATCAAAGGGCAGCCGAAACGATGGAAGATTCATCAAATAATATAGATGAGATTATCAATGTAATTAAAAAAACTGTTTTAATTTCAAATAAACAGGCAAAAGATGTGGAATCCACCGTTGAGGTTTCCAGAAAATTAGAAAAATCGGTAAAAACAGGTTTAAATCTGGGTGATCTTATCCAAAAAATGGCCGGAAAGATACATAATTTAAATAAAAGTTTTAAATCCGGAGAGTAAAAACTATCGGAGTAAGGGGAAGGAAAGTAGAGAAAGTTTAGTTTAGGTGTCGTACTCCCGCGGAATAATTTTACCAAAGAGAAGTAGTTGTACTACCTGAATAGATATATTAACAAAACACTCATCAATATGTAATATCCCGCAGTGAAGGCAGATATCTTCTAAGGTTTCTAATAGTGTTAGCATTTTTTGTCGGTCTAATGAATGTTGATTTTCTAATGCTTTCCAGTCAATAGCCATATCAAAGTCTTTCTCGTCTAAAAAAGAGTGCAAAGCGAGTACAGCAAAGTGGATGTAACAGTTGTTGCAGTCCTTTTTTTCTATAGAACATTGTAAGCAGATTTCTGTAGCTTGGGATAAAGCTTTTTTTACTTTTTGAGGATCAACTTCACTTAATTTAATTTTAATAGGCATAGAATAAACTCCTTATAAATTGATTATAATTAAATTTATATCAGATTTATCAAAGACATAATTCTCCAAAAAAAATTATTTATCCGTAAAATCATTTACGCTTAAACCGCTGTCCATTTTCTCTTTTTCTAAAATTCTTTTAGCCACCTGTAAACCGGAAAGCAATGTTCCTCCCACTCCTCCTCCGGGTTTACTCCCTTGTCCGGTCAAAAATAAGTTTTTTATCGGGTTGGTCTGGTTCATTCGAAAAATACCGGATTGAAAAATTGTATCTTCCCATGAACAAGCAGTCCCTTCATAAGTCTTAATATATTTTTCAACAGTTAAAGGGCCTCCTGCTTCTTTAAGCACAATGTAAGAAGAAAGTTCCGGGATTAATCCTTTTTCTACTCTTTTTATGATGGTGTCCATCATTTGGTTTTTTGAAGTTTCCCATCCCGGATTGACTTTATAGGGAATTCCCAGAGTTTCAATGGTTACCGCATTCATTCCTTCCGGAGCGGAGGCCGGGTCGGATAAAGACAATAAAGGTAAAGAAAAAGAGCCCTCTTCTGAAAACATCTTTCCCTCTACATCCTGGTAAAAATCTTCTACATAAGTATAACTGGGACTGTATACGTACATTGCCGGGATAAAACCTTTTTCTTTAAGGTCGGTATTTAATCCCAGAAAAGTCATAAAAAAAGAAGGGCTTACTTTAAATCGATTAAACCATTTAAGGTACCACTTGTTGAGGTTGTCTTTTCCAACCATTGACAATAAAGTTGTTTTGGCATCGGCATTAGAAACTATATTTGGTGCTTTAAATTCCCGGCCGTCTACGGTTTGTACTCCACAGGCTTTATTATCTTCAATGATTATTTTTTCTACTTCCGCTTGAAATAAAACCTCCCCCCCTCTGTTTCTGATACTATTTTCCAAAGCATCTACCAGTACCTGAGGGCCTCCCTTAATGTAGTAACAACCGTCTTTTACAAGGCTCATTAAAAAACAGATGAAAGGTAATACTGCTGTTTTTGAAGGGGCAGCACCCATAAAAAAATGAGAGAGAGAATCTAACATAGAGATTAGTTTTGGATATTTCAGGTAACTATTTAAAAAAGTAGATACACTCTGGAAAGTAGCCCAGACAATTCCCGGTCGGGGAAAAACAACTTTAGTATACAGGCCAATAAATTCTAGAGGATTAAAGAAATTAGTTCCTAAAAATTTAACCTCATCTAGTTGGGTGTATAATTTTTCCATTTTGGCTACACAGCGGGCTATATTTTTTGCTTCATGGGGAAAATGGGAAGATAATTCATTTTGAAATTCAGTAATTCCCGTAGGAAGGGAAATAGTATGTTCCGGGAAATACATTTTAATAAAAGGATTTATAGGAATAGCTTCGATATTATCTTTTATTCCTAAAGCTTCGAGAGTTTTTCCTAATGTGCCGTGTTCCATTCCTGAAAACATAGAAACGGCTGGATTAAAATTAAATCCGGCCCGGTGAAAAGTAGAACATAATCCACCTGATTTTAAGTTGTGCTCTAAAACTAAAACCTTTTTTCCCTGCTTGGCCAACCATGCTCCACAGGTTAACCCAGACATACCAGCACCGATTATAATACAGTCATAATTTGTTTCTTCCATTTTATCCCCTTTCTGAGATTTTTAAATTAACTACTATTTCTATCAGGTCGGACAATTGATAATAGCATTTTAAAAATATTATGTCCACAAGTCATTCAAAATAGTAGTGTCAAGATTTATTCTGACTTTCATTTTAAGCACACTCCTTTTTTATAGG
>CBDUZB010000035.1:0-12875 GCA_965371605.1 uncultured bacterium | reverse complement strand
AAAAGATGACATTTCTATCTTGGCAGGATTATGACATTTCTAAATTGGCTTGACACAAAATTAAACAAACTTGACAAATTATTTTTTTTATGGTATATTGGCACTCACGATAGTAGAGTGCTAACGGTAAGAAAATGTGAAAATTTGCAAAAAAATTTAGTATTGTTAGAGGAAAAAATGTTTTCAGGTTTGCTTGATGATAGGGAAAAAAAAATTCTTCGTATAGTTATTCACAATTATATTAAAACCGCATGTCCAATAGGGTCTGAAAATATTTGTAAAAATTATAATTTAAAGATTTCTTCTGCTACGTTGCGCAACATATTAGCGAATTTAGAAAAAAAAGAATACTTGATGCATCTTTATACTTCGGCAGGTAAAATACCGACCGATAAAGGGTATCGTTTCTATGTAAATGATTTAGAAGAAAATAAGCGATTAAGTGTACAGGAAGAAATACTTTTGGCTGCGGGGTATAAAATAGACAAGTATGAATTAAAAGAAATGCTGGTACAGATTTCACAGGTGCTTTCTCTTGTTTCGCATTATACCGGTTTTGTTTTTTCTGTTTCACAGGAAAAAGTGATTTTTAAACATTTAAAGCTGATTCATTTGAGCAATAAAAAAATTTTAGCAGTATTTATTACTCAGGGCGGGTAAATTGAACATCGATTAATTTATTTGCGGTTGCCTATTAGCGTTAAAAACTTAAAAAAGATGTGTAAGATTTTAAATGATGAGATGGTTGGTTTTACTGTAAGGGAAGTTAGAAAAGAAATTTCCAATAAAATAAAGGAACAGGGAATCGGGTATAGAGAATTTTTAGAATTGGCTGAAAAATTGGGTGAACAAATTTTCAAAATTAAAGAGGAGCTTTATTTAGAAGGAATTTCCAATATTTTAAGTTTTACCGATAATGATAAAAAAGGAGAATCAATTTTTAGGTTTTTAGAAGAAAAAAAAATGCTTTCTTCTCTTTTTAAAAATGAATTTAGCGAAAAAGAAAATGTAAAAGTATTTATTGGAAATGAGAACTTGTATCCGGAGATGAATAATTGGAGCATAGTAAGTGCTGCCTATAAAACAGGTGATTGTCCTGTGGGACTATTGGGAATAATCGGGCCTAAAAGGATGGAATATTCCCGAATAATTGCAGAGGTGGATTATATATCCAGGATGGCTAATAAATTGTTAGAGCAAGCGGAGGGAGAATAAATGGATGAAGAGTTAAAGGAAAAACAAGAGGATATGGAAGAAATAGAAAAAGTGATTGTAGAAGAAAAAGTGAGTGAATTGGAAATTTTAAGGCAGTCTTTAGAGGAAAAAAATGATTTAGCCGGAAAATATTACAACCAATTACTATGTCTGAAAGCGGAATTCGATAATTATAGAAAAAGAATGGATAAGGAAAAAACGGAATTGATTAAATTTGGGAATAATGATATGGTCTTGCAGTTGATTCCTATTCTGGAGGACATTGAAAAAGCGCAGGCGGTAATGGAAGAAGATAAAAAAATAAAACATGCTATTGCCGGCTTAAAATTGATTTATAATAATTTGTTTGCTGTTTTAAAAAAAGAGGGATTAAAAAAACAGGAAGTAATCGGTAAAATATTCGATCCAAATTTACATCATGCAGTAATGAATGTGGAAACGGATGAATACGAAGATAATGAAATATTAGAGGAATTGCAGAAGGGTTATTTACTGAAAGATAAAGTTATTCGTCCGGCAATGGTGAAAGTTTCAAAAAAAACAACAAAAAATGAATCTAATATGCAGGAACCAACAACTAATAAGTAAAAAATAATTTAACAAAAAGGGAGGTCGAAGAATATGTCTAAAATTATTGGTATTGATTTAGGAACGAGTAATTCCGCTGCTGCAGCATTGGAGGGTGGAAAGCCTACGATTATTCCTTCCGCGGAAGGAACTAGTTTAGGGGGGAAAGCCTTTCCTTCTTATGTGGCTTTTACTAAAGATGGTCAAAAATTAGTAGGTGAGCCGGCACGAAGACAGGCAGTGGTTAATGCTGCAGGGACTATAGTTGCTGCAAAAAGGAAGATGGGAACGGGTCATAAATACAAAATTCATGGGGAAGAATATACCCCTCAGCAAATTTCTGCTTTCATCTTGCAAAAAATAAAACAGGATGCAGAAGCCTTTTTAGGGGAAGAGGTTAAAAAGGCGGTAATTACTGTGCCCGCTTATTTTAATGATAATCAAAGGCAGGCAACTAAAGATGCAGGAACTATTGCCGGATTAGATGTTGTTCGTATTATTAATGAACCCACTGCAGCTGCGCTTGCCTATGGCCTGGATAAGTCAGATAAAGAACAGAAAATAATGGTTTTTGACCTGGGTGGAGGTACATTGGATGTTACCATTATGGAAATGGCAGGCGGGGTTTTTGAAGTAAAGTCCACTTCCGGAGATACTCAACTGGGGGGGACAGATATGGATGCCCTGTTGGTGGATTATATAGTTGGCGAGTTTAAAAGAGATACCGGGATAAATTTAAAAAATGATGAAATGGCGATGCAAAGGGTGAGAGAATCTGCGGAAAAAGCTAAAATAGAACTTTCCAGCACTCTAGATACCGATATTAATCTTCCTTACATCACTGCTGATCAGACAGGCCCCAAACATTTAGTATTGAATTTGACCAGAGCAAAATTGGAGGAGTTGGTCTCTTCGACAATTGATCGTTGTCGTCATCCGATAGAACAGGCTTTAGCTGATGGGAAATTTAGTGCTTCGGATATTGATAGAGTTATACTTGTAGGCGGCCCTACCAGGATGCCTTGTATTCAGAAATTTGTGGAAAATATTGTAGGGAAAAAAATGGAAAGAGGAGTGGATCCTATGGAATGTGTAGCTATGGGAGCCGCTATTCAGGGGGGGGTAATTACCGGGGATGTAAAAGATATTCTTTTGCTTGATGTAATTCCTCTTTCTCTAGGTATTGAAACATTGGGTGGGATGTTTACCAAATTAATTGACCGTAACACTACTATTCCTACTAAAAAAAGTCAGATATTTTCTACCGCTGCGGATAGTCAGCCGGCAGTAGATATTCATGTTTTGCAGGGTGAACGGTCTATGGCATCGAGTAATACCGAACTTGGGCGTTTTGATCTGGTGGGTATTCCACCTGCTCCACGAGGTGTGCCACAAATAGAAGTAACCTTTGATGTTGATGCTGACGGTATTATGCATGTTTCTGCAAAAGATAAAGGAACAGGAAAAGAACAAAGTATAAAGATTAGTGCTCCGACTAAACTTTCCGATGAAGAGATAGATAAAATGGTAAAAAATGCGGAAAAGTTTAAGGAAGAAGATCAAAAGAAGAAAGAAGAAATTGAATTGCGCAATGAAACAAATAATTTAGTTTATTCTACGGAAAAATCACTAAAAGAGCATCAGGATAAAATTAATCAGTCAGAAAAGGAAAAAATTGAAGATGCCTTAAAACAGGTAAAGGAATCTTTAAATGGGAGTGATTTGGAAAAAATTAAAAAAGACAAAGAGACACTGCAAAATGCTTCTTATAAATTATCGGAAGCTATATATAAAGAAGCTCAGGCAAAACAACAGCAAGCACCACCTCCGGGAGGAGATTTTTCTCAAGCACAGCAGGCACAAGAACCGGCAGAAAACAAAGAAGCGGAGGAAAAGAAAAGAGAAGATGTCGTGGATGCCGAGTATAAAGAAGAAAATAAAGAAAATAATAAGTAAAGATGATGAAAAAAAACTAAACATTTGCGAAATTGAAGAGTTAACAAGAGCATTAGGATATCAAGTATTGATATGTTAATGCCCTTAAATTATTTAAATTTGTGTGTATTCGGTTTTCGGGATGATTGGATATTTGATTGGTTGAAAGGCTTGAAAATTTTAATTTATAAAGAGGAGTTAAAAAAAAATTGACAATTAAAAGGGATTATTATGAAGTTTTGGGGGTAGGCAAAAATGCTTCTTCTGCTGAAATAAAAAAAGCTTATCGCACTTTAGCCTTACAGTATCATCCTGACCGTGTTGTTCCGGAAAAAAAGAAAGAATCAGGAGAGAAATTTAAAGAAATTTCGGAAGCTTATGCAGTACTTTCCGATGCCAGTAAAAAAAATCAATATGATCAGTTTGGCCATGCAGGTATTGACGGGAGATATAGTGCCGAAGACATTTTTAGTACTACTGATTTTGGCAGTATTTTTGAAGATGTTGGTTTAGGTGGTATTTTTGGTAATCTTTTTGGTGAAGGTCAAACAAGAAGGCAGAAGAGATCTTTCCGGGGCGTAGATTTGGAATATGTTTTGCCTATTACTCTGGAAGAGGCGGCAAGAGGGTGTGAAAAGAAAATTAATATTTATCACACGATAACTTGTCCTGCCTGTAAAGGAAGTGGAGCGGAAGCTCATTCAAAAAGTAAAAAATGTCCTCAATGTCATGGAAAAGGCCAGGTGGGATATAATCGCGGATTTTTTTCTTTTTTGCAAACTTGTGATAGATGTGGAGGAAAGGGTGAAATTATAGAAAACCCCTGTCAGCGTTGTAAGGGAAGAGGTAAAATCAAGGAAAGTTCAAATATTTCTTTTAAAATTCCTGCCGGAGTAGATAAAGGAACAAGTATAAGGATTAGAGGGAAAGGAGAAGCAGGGGAATCAGGAGGAATAAGTGGCGATCTTTATGTGGTGATAGATTTAAAGAAACATCCTGTTTTTACCCGACAAAATAGTGATCTTTATGCTGAAATGTTTTGCAGTTTTCCGATACTTGCTTTGGGTGGAGAGATAGAGGTTCCTACCTTAGATGGGGGTAAAGTAAAAATGAAAATTCCTTCCGGTACACCGGCGGGGAAAATATTCAGATTACGTGAAAAGGGGATGCCTTCACTTCATCATCGTGGTACGGGGGATGAATATGTAAAAGTAAAGGTGAAGATTCCGGATAAGCTGACTTTGAGGCAAAAAGAGTTGTTATCCGAATTTGCTTATATTTCTTCTGATAATATTGGAGAAACTAAGGAAAATTTGTTTGAGAAGTTATTCAAAAAGAACAAATAATAAAAACTATGCCGCAATTTTTTATTTTACCTGAATGGATTAAAAATAATAAAATAACAATATCTGGTGAAGAGGTTTTGCATATTGTTAAGGTTTTGCGAAAAAAAGAGGGTGATTTTATAGATGTTTTTGATAAAGATGGAAATAAATATAAAATAAAGATTTGTTTAATAAATAAAATTAAATTGAAGAGAGGAAAAAAAATATTATCCTTAGAAGGAGAAATAATCACTAAAAAAGATCATGGCGGGGAGAATATAAAAATAATTTTATATCAAGCTTTAATTAAAAGTCATAATATGGATTTTGTTATACGAAAATGTACGGAAATAGGGGTGGATTCAATTATTCCTTTTTTCTCTGAAAGGTGTGTGGTTAAGTATAATAAAAATGTTTTAGAAAAAAAACTGCTTCGTTGGCGAAATATTGCTTTCCAGGCGGTTAAGCAATCTTTTGGAAAAAAAATACCTGAAATAGAAATGCCCAGGGAGTTTTTTGATGTATTAATGGAGAAGAGGTCAGGGGTGGCACTTATTTTCTGGGAAAAAGAAATAAATAATTTAAAGAGCGAGTTGATAAATTATAAAAAGCAAGTTTTATCCGGCCTTAACCGGATAACGGAAGTGCATGTGTTTATTGGTCCGGAAGGCGGATTTAGTGTTTCAGAAATAGAAAAAGCACGAGCAGCAAATGTGATTTCAGTAGGTTTGGGAAATCGGATTTTGCGTGCGGAGACAGCGGGAATAGTAGCGATCTCGATGATTTCTTATGAATATTCATTTTAAAATTTCATTTGTATTTTATAATTTTCCATAAATCCAATTTTTCGATAAAATTTGCTATATCGTTCGAAACACAGTTCTCCTTTATTTGTTATTTATATTTTTTGCTGGAGCAAAGCGGAAGTCTCGCCAGTCTTTAAGGCGGATGGACTATGAACTATCTGTTGTCTTTTTTTGCTTTTTAACTAATAACTTATAACTGTAGTTTTTGTCTGTTGTCTATGGACTATTGACTGTGGACTATGGACTGTCTTTTACCTGTCATCTGTTATCTGTATTATGGGGGGAGAATAAAATATTTATAGTTGCTTTAGCTACTTTAGGGTGTAAAGTTAACCAATATGAGTCTCAATTGATATGCGAAAGAATAGGAACAGAAAAAGGAGAGTTTGTTCCTTTTAATTGTGTGGCGGATTTTATATAATTAATACTTGCACTGTAACGGAAAAAAGAGACAGTAAGTCCTGTTCTTTAATTAGAAAAGCTAAAAGAACAAATCCTTATATAAGAAATAAAATTGTTAATTTTTTTCAGCATAATTGGCTAATTTGGCCGAAGCTTAAAACCTATATCGGAATTTGGGGTGTAAATTTTCCTTGCTTTTTTTAAAAAACTGTGTTATACTTTATCGTCAAAATAGGGAAAGGGTTTAAAAGGATGGAAAAGTGCCTTTTTTGTAAGGTAGTTAATAAGCAAATTCCTGCGAAGATTGTTTACGAAGATGATCTTGTTGTGGCATTTGAGGATATAAATCCACAGGCGCCGGTGCATATTTTACTAATTCCCAAAAAACATATAGAAACGGTATTAGATTTGACGGAGAAGGACAAAGATTTAGCAGGTTATTTGTTTTTAGTGGCGGGGAAAATTGCCCGGGATATAGAAACTTTAAATGATGGATTCAGAATAGTGGTAAATTGTAAGGAAAATGCAGGTCAGGCGGTTTTTCATCTTCATTTGCATATTCTAGGTGGTCGTCGAATGCAATGGCCGCCGGGATAAAATTAAATCAAAAATTGTAAAAATATAATTGAATAAATAGAAGGGAAGTGAAAAGACAAAATGGTGTGGATTAAATTAAGAGAAAATGAGTCGATAGAGGAGGCTCTAAGGCGATTTAAGAGGCAGTGTGAGAGGGATGGAGTAATGCAGGAAATAAAAAAACGCGAATATTATGAAAGTCCCAGCGTGCGCCGGAAAAAGAAGATGGCAGAAGCCAAAAGGAAACAAAGAAGACGTTTGAAGTAATGAGGAGGAAATAAAATTTGAAGGTAAAAGAACTTTATGAATTTGCTATTCAGGAAGGAATGAAGGTTGATCTTAGAGGAAAGGATGCAGTTGAAAAAAAGTTAGAAAGAGAAAGAGAAGAATATGATAAGTTAAGGGAAAAGGATAAAACTTCTTTTGACTGCGAAAGATTAACAAATCCTTATATTGATAGCCGGATATTGAATGACAACGGTGAGGAAATAAAAACAATAATGTTGGGTATTGATGTAGAAACCCCTGAAATTTTATTAGCGGATAGACTGAGAGAAAAGGGAGAAAAAATAGATTTAATTGTTGCCCATCATCCGGAAGGAAAGGCTTATGCTGCTTTTTACGATGTAATGCATATGCAGGCAGATATTTTACACAGGTGTGGTGTTCCGATAAATGTAGCAGAAGGAACATTGGAAAAAAGAATAAAAGAGGTTTCACATAGGGTAATGCCTTCAAATGCGATGCGAGCTGTTGATGCGGCGAAGTTGTTAGGTTTTTCCTTTATCAATATTCATACCCCCGCTGATAATCATGTAACTTTTTATTTGCAGGAACTAATGGAAGAAAAAAATCCCTATTTAGTGGAAGATGTACTTGAATTATTAGAAGAAATTAGCGAATACAAGGAAGCAATCAAAGAAATTAATCCTCCTGTTGTGTTAGTGGGAAACAAAAAAAGGAGAGCGGGTAAGATTTTTATAGATATGACCGGAGGGACGGAAGGTTCTGTTGAGGCGTTGGAAAAGCTTTCATATTCGGGGGTAGGTACAATTGTGGGGATGCATTTGAGTGAAAAACATTGCGAAATGGCTAAAAAATTCCATATTAATGTAGTAATTGCCGGGCATATATCTTCTGATAATCTCGGTTTAAATCTTTTGTTAGATAAAGTAATTAAAAAGTTCGGAGATTTAAAAATCATTCCCTGTTCAGGATTTCGCCGTTTTACTCACCAATTAGGATAATAAAAAGGATATACCGATGGTCGTTTCAGAAGAAATAATTGTTCGGATTCGCGAAGCTATCAATATTGTTGAGATTGTTTCCGAATACATGGTATTAAAAAAATTAGGTAACAATTTTAAAGGGTTATGTCCATTTCATTCCGAAAAAACACCTTCTTTTATCGTAAGCCCTCAAAAACAGATTTATCATTGTTTTGGTTGTGGGGAAGGGGGGGATGTTTTTAGTTTTTTAATGAAAATCGATAATATTTCCTTTATGGATGCCGTTGAAAAATTGAGTAAGCGGGCAAATATAAATATATCCCACAAACTATCTTTTCAGAATGACAAATCGCTCCGGGAAAGAAAAACGCAATATGATTTATATGAAAAAGCAATGGATTTTTATAGTGATTTTTTATTGCACGATGAGGAATCTGTTTTAGCCCGTGAATATTTAAAAAACAGGGGAATTTCTTCTCAAATAATTAACAAATTTAAAATTGGTTATGCTTCAAAAAGAGGCGATGTTTTATTAAAAATTTTTTTAAATAAAGGTTTTTCAGCGGACTTATTGAAGAAAACAGGGTTGATTTCTTTTTCTGAAAAGAAAAAAAAATTTTCGGATTTCTTTTGGAATAGAATTATTTTTCCTGTTCTTGATGCGCAGGGAAGAGTTGTAGCATTTGGCGGACGGGTATTGGATAAGGGGCTTCCTAAGTATATTAATTCTTCCGAAAGTGTTATTTTTAATAAAAGAAAAATTCTTTACGGATTAAATTTTAGTTCATCAAAAATCAGAGAATCGAAACAGGTTCTCATTTTAGAAGGGTACATTGATGTGCTGACCGGTTATCAATATGGTTTAGAAAATGTAGTAGCTACTCTGGGGACGGCACTAACGAAGGAACATATTAATATTCTTCAACGTTATGCAGAAGAAGTTGTGATTGTTTTTGATTCGGATGAAGCCGGCATATCTGCTGCTTTACGGGGTATAAACCAACTGATAGATAGTAATTTAAAGATAAAGATTGTTTCTTTACCGCAGGGGATGGATCCTGATAATTTTCTTCGTGAAAAGGGAAAGGAAGTATTTGATAATTTTCTAAAAAACAGTCTTTCTTTTATTGATTATCAGTTTAAAATAGTTTCAAAGAATGTTAATTTTTCTGAAGTAGAAGGGAAGATTCACATTGTAAACAAGATTTTGCCGATGATTGCACAAATAAAAAATGAGATTGAAAGAAGAGAAGAAGTGAGGAAATTGGCAGAAAGATTGTCTTTGGCGGAAGAGACCATCTTATTGGAATTGAGCAAAATCAAGAAAGGAAGTAAATCCAAGATAGAAGAAATTTTTTCCCCTGGTTATAAAGAAGAAAAAGACCCTTTGCTCGAAAGAGACATTTTGCAGATATTGTTGACCGAACCAGCCTATATAAAGCAGGTAAAAGAAAAAATACATGTAAATGATTTTACCGGAGAAGTAACTTCTCAATTAATTAAACATGTGTTTAAATCTGAGAGTGAAGGGAAAGAGGTTTCTTTTCATCGGGTAATGGATTATTTTAACGATGAAAGAATAAATCAAATAATTACCCGGATGATATTAAGTGAGGCAAAAATGAGGGCAAACAAGAGTGAGATATTGGAAAAATTATTGGAAAATATGTGTCGATGGAAAATAACTAAAAAACGGAATGAACTGGAAAAAGAAATAAAGGCGATGTTAAGCGGAGAAAAAGAAAAAGATTTAACCAAACTTCGGGAATATAATGATTTAACCAAACAATTAAAAGGGTCTCAACGACAGATTAGTGTTTCGTAAATAAAGATAATTTTTTTAATGCAGATTAAAATTTTCAGTATAAAAGGAGTGTTTTTGTGAGTAAAGGAAAAGAAATGAAAAAATTAATTGAGCAGGGAAAGGAAACAGGTTTCTTAACTTATGCTCAGATAAATGAAAAACTTCCTGAAAATGTGGTTTCCTCGGATGAAATTGATGAATTTTTGGATAAAATTTTTGATTTAGGAATCGATGTATTAGAAAAAAATGCTCATTTACCGGAACGGCCTTATGATGCATCAGTGCCGAGTGTTTCTGTGGCAGAGAATCTTCCTGAACCCGAACAATTAAAGACGGGTGATTCAGTACGTATGTATTTAAGTGAAATGGGACGGGTTCCTTTGTTGACACGGGATGAGGAAATAACTTTGGCTAAGAGTATAAAAGATAATGAAAAACAACTCCAGACTTTAATTTTAGAATCACCTATGACGCTCAAAGAAATAAAAAATTGGAGTGCAATGTTGCAGGATAAGGAAATGAATGCTAAAGATTTGATGCCGAGGGGAAAAAAGTCAGAGTCTTCTTTGCAAAAAATGCGTTATAAAGTAAAGGAAGCGAGTAAACAGATTAATAAGGCGGAAAAAAAGATGGCACGGTGCCAGAAGAAACTTTGTGGCAGGATAAGTGATGTAAAACGCAAGAACATGGAGAACGAAAAAGAAAAAACAAAAAAAGACATAATTAGGAAAATCATAAAATTAAATTTAAATACGGATAGACTAAGTAAATTAAAAAATAAGATATGTCATATTGCACAGCGTGTAATTGAAAGTGAAGAAGAGATAAAAAGTGTCGAGCGGAAAATGAAAGTGTCTTACAATGAAATGAAAAGATTACACCGTGCGGTTAAAAGAGGTTCATTGAGTCAATATAAATTTCGGAAGGAAGTTGGCTTATCTTTAAATCAGACAGAAAAAATAACACGTAATTTTAAAAATGCTTTAGCCCGCATAGAACGGATTGAATGTTCTACGGGGATGGTTGCGGAAGATATTAAAAATGTAAACAGTAAAATTTTGCATTTAAAGAAATTTCTTTTGAAAGAAAAAATGAAACTGGTTAAAGCTAATTTAAGATTAGTTGTTAGTATCGCAAAAAAACACGTTAATCCAAGTTTATCCCTTCTGGATTTAATACAGGAAGGAAGTGTAGGTTTAATGAAAGCAGTTGATAGATTTGAGTATAAAAGAGGGTTTAAATTTTCTACTTATGCTACATGGTGGATTAGACAGGCGATAAACAGAGCTATTGCTGACCAGGCAAGGACAATTCGTATACCGGTTCATATGAAAGAAATTATAAGTAAATTATCCAGGATTACACGTAAGTATCGGCAGGAACACGGGCGGGATCCTCATATCAGGGAGTATGTCAAAGAAATGAAAATATCTGCGGATAAGGTACGTGGGATATTAAAAATAATACAAGAACCTATTTCTCTTTCTACTCCGATAGGAGAGGAAGAAGACAGCTATTTGGAAGATTTTATAGAAGACAAATCTCATGTTTCGCCTGTTCAATCTGCAACAGGAATACTTCGGCGGATGGAAATAGAAAAAATTCTTTCGACTTTAGCTTCTCGGGAAGCGGAAATTATTAAATTACGTTTTGGTATAGGGGTAGGGTATCCTCGTACATTAGAAGAAGTAGGGCGAATTTTTAGTATTACCCGGGAACGAGTTAGACAAATTGAAGCAAAGGCGATAAGGAAGTTAAGACATCCTTCCCGTAGTAAATTTTTGAAAGAATATACGGGGTAAATTTTTATCTAAAAGATAAAGGTAAATAAGGGATGTGTAACTAAGAACTAAGAAAGTGGTAGAAATTAGAGGTTATTATTGTGGGTAATGCAGATAATAGTAATGAACAAATTGTTTATAATTATAAATTTGTGTTAAAGAATAGAGTGGAAAAGGAATTTAGAGTCTTACTTGACCCTAAAACATTAAATTTAGTTCAAAGCGAAAATAGAAAAATATATCCTGAATGGGCGAAGTTAGCTTTTTTTAGATGCCCTAATTGTTCTTTGGATGAAAACCAGTATCGATTTTGTCCTGTTGCAATAAATATGATTGAAATACTCGGGTTTTTTTCCAGTTTTAAATCTCATAACGAAGTTGAAGTTATAATTGAATCAGCAGCAAGAAAATATATAAAACGTGTTGCGTTGCAAAAAGGGTTAAGTTCTTTAATTGGTATATGTATGGTTGCTAATAATTGTTCTATTATGGCAAAAATGAAGCCAATGGTTCGTTACCATTTACCTTTTGCGACTCAGGATGAGACGAAATATCGAGTAATATCAATGTATTTACTTGCTCAGTATTTTTCATGGAAGCATGGTAAAAAACCGGATTGGGAATTAAAGGGATTAGTTAAAATTTATAATGATATTCAGATTGTAAACAGGAACTTTTGTAAAAGATTTTCAGCTATTCAAGGCAAAGATGCAAACATCAATGCTCTTGTTCTTCTTGACTGTTTTGCTGATTTTGTTGTAGTTTCAATAAATGAAAATATAATGGAAGATATGGAATTGTTATTTAATACATATTTTAAACTGGAATAATTTTTTTAATACACAAAAATTAAAATAAACTCGAATTTTGTGCTGGAGGACAAAATTCGAGTTTATTTTATTGAAGGAAATTTTGATAAAAATATAAAAAAATAGGTTGCCAAAAGTTTCTTTAAGTTATTTACTTAATATTTTTTTCTGGAGAAAGAAAAAATGGAGAGAATTGAATATTGGTTTGAAAAATTACTTAATAAACTTGAAAGGCGTTATGGACAATTTGCAATACAAAATATTAGTATATATATAGTAAGCTTTAATGCTTTTGTTTATATTTTAGGTTATTTTAATCCGCATTATGTAGGTTTGTTAACGTTGAATGCAGAAAAAATTTTTCAGGGGCAAATTTGGCGTCTTTTTACCTATCTTTTTATTCCGCCCTCTACTCATTTTCTATTT
>CBDUZB010000034.1:0-12882 GCA_965371605.1 uncultured bacterium | reverse complement strand
CCAAAATTTGCAGAATACCTTTGTTTATTGCCTCTAATAAAACCCGTCGGGAACTGGGTGCTACAATAAATCGTACATCAGGATGAACATTTTTCCCACTTAATATTTTTGCCGCTATCTCTAAGTCTTCTATCCTCCCATTGGTACACGTACCTAAAAATCCCTGTTGAATATAAGTTTCTTCCATCTGGGTAATGGGAGAAACATTATCCACTGTGTGCGGCTTAGCTATTTGAGGTTCTAATTTGGAAACATCATATTTTTTTATATCCACATATTTTGCATCGCCATCCGGTTCTACAGGAGAAAACCTTCTCGAAGAATGTTCCTTTACCCACTCACAAACTTTTTTATCGGCCAACATTATTCCACACTTAGCCCCCATTTCTATGGCCATATTGGCAATGGTAAACCTTGCCTCCACACTTAGCCCCTCTATTGCCTCTCCGGTAAATTCGGCAGCGTTATAAGTCGCTCCACTGGCGCTAATATTGCCAATAATATATAAAATCAAATCCTTGGAAAAAACACCCTCGGGCCATTTTCCGAAACAGTCAAATTTTATGGTTTCGGGAACCTTAAACCAGTTTTTACCCGTAGCAAATCCGGCAGCAACATCCGTTGAACCCATTCCCGTAGAAAAAACATTAATTGCCCCATAAGTACAGGTATGCGAATCAGCCCCAATAACTAAATCCCCGGGCACAACTAAACCTTCTTCCGGAAGCAATTGATGACACACCCCACAACCAATATCAAATAAAGATATTTTCTGTTGTTTAACAAAAGTCCGCATTTTTTTATGTACAGCTGATACCCCTTGGAGAGGGCTGGGAGCACTATGATCAATAACCATTGCACATTTTTTTGTATCGAAAACATTTTTCATTTCCATACTACCGAAACTATCGATAATTATTCCGGAAGTCCCATCCTGTCCCATGCAAAAATCTAAATCCGCAATAACTATTTCCCCGGCAGAAACATCTCTTTTACTATGACTGCTCAAAATTTTCTCAACTATCGTTTTTCCCATCTTAATTCCTTTCCTTTCTCATTCGATTTTTATTTTACAAACTACAATTATAGTCTTTTCTTAATTAACTAATTGTTCATATAATTTTTCTATTTCCTTTACCATCTGATCAATGTCAAAAGAAGAGGAAAGCATCGTTTTGGACTGAATCCCCATCTTCTTCCTTTTTTCCTCATTTTTAAAAAGATAAACGACTTTTTCGGCCATCGACGCCACATCTTTAGGAGGAACCAAAAAACCGTTTATTCCATTTTTAATTACCTCTCTTGCCCCGTCTACATTAGTAGCTACAACCGGAACACCTAAAACCATTGCTTCGAGAAAAACCCGCGGTAACCCTTCCCATAGAGAAGTTAAAACCATTATATCAAAAGATTGTATTAATTGGGGAATATCTCTCCGCCAACCCGGTAATTGTATCTTTTCCTGCAAATTTAATTTAGAAATCAATTTCTCAATTGAAGGGCGTAACAGGCCGTCTCCCACCAATAAAAATTTTGCCTGCGGCAGACAAGCAGAAACTTTATGCGCCAGTAATATAAAAGATAACGGATCTTTCTGGGGTTTAAAACAAGCTATCATCCCTATGACAAAATCTTCATCACGAAAACCAAACTCTTTTCTTTTTTCTTTTTTTATTATCGGATTAAATGACAATTCTTTAATTTTTACCCCACTATGAATAACCACATACTGATTCTTTTTTCCAATTTTATTAGCCATCGCTTTTTTAGTGTTTTCGCCGGATACAACAACTAATTTAGCGGTAATAAATGCCGTAATTCTCTCTATTCCAATAAATAGCCATCGAACAGGCCATTTCTGATAATCATTAAACCCAAATCCATGATAAGTATGGATAATATAAGGAACCCCGGCTAATTTAGCCGCCCATCGGCCCAAAATACCCGCTTTCGAACTATGCGTATGGACTAAATTAATTTTTTCCTTTTTTAGTAAATGCCATATTTTAATCAAAGCTATAAAATCAAAAAGGGGATTTATTTTTCGAACTAATTCCCCAATAAAAAAAACTCTATTCGTTAAACTCAAAAATGTCTCTTGAGTAAGCATTCCTCCTTTTCCGCTAATAAGAATAGTCTCAAATTTTTCACGGTTCAGATGTTTCAGCGTATATAACGTATTTTGCTGTGCACCACCTAATTCCATCTTAGTAATAATATGGGCAATTTTAATCTTTTTTTTCATTATTTTTTTATTTTACCCGGAACCGTCTTTAACTGCACAAATTATTTGCTATTTCCCGTCCTTCTAAAATAGCATCCTCCATCGTAGAATATTTCCATGCCCCATACCGCCCGCTCAAATAAATTTTATTATCCTGCAAAAATTTATCAATTACTTTCATGCTTGCTGCATATTGGTGGTCATAAATTACATAAGCATTTTTTATATCAAAAATCTTTGCAGTTAAAATTTTATCCTTTTTCTTTAAAATTCCCGTTTTAATCAAATCTTTAACTACTCTATCCGTTAATTTTTTTCTATTTATCCCTTCGTCTAAGAAACCGGCTTTACTTTTTTTTCTATCTAATAATAAACCCTGATTTTTTCCCCGGTAAGCTATCTCCGTATAAATAGAGCTTGTCCCCGGTGGTGTCAGAGAAGAAGAAAAATTCATCGGGAACCCTGCCCGATAAAAGATAAATTCTTTTTCGGGAAAATATATCCAGTGTTTATCAGAAATATTCCTGCGGTTAATTCCCAGATTTATATTTAAAACAGAATTACATCTTAGAGCCCTCGCCTTTTCTTTCACCTGGTGCGGAACTTTTTTAATTATTTTTAAAATCATTTCTTTTAGGGGTAACGTAGAAACCAGATAATCATATTTTAATTGCTGCCCATCGGCAAATTCAACAATTTGTTTTGACAAACAAATTTCTTTTATCTTCTTTCCTAAAAACAGATTACTCTGCACTTTACTTGATAAAGCATCGGCTAAGACCTGTATACCCCCTTTTTGGGGATAATAAAAATAACTGTTATACCCAAACGTTTTAGCCTGCTCCATAAACGCTCCGCTTAACACTTCTTTTATCTTAGGAAGGGGAACAAATTTTCCCATCCATTCACAGGTCATTTCTTTAGGATGAACAGTCCATATTTTTTTATTATAAGGAACCATAAAATGCCGGGCAAATCCTTCTCCAAAAGTATTAATAATCCAATCATAAAAAGAACGATAAGTAGCTGACTGAAAATCATAAGCATCCCCTTTCAAACAATATCTTGTCTTAATAAACCCTTCTATACACTCTTTTACTACTTTTTGCGGAAGTCCATATATATTTGCCTGAAATGGATACGGAGTATAAGTTCCCTTAGAATAAATACAGGCATTTCTCTTTATCCTTTTTAAATTTTTATCTAATAATGTTTTGATTAAATTTTTAGCATAATTACTTTTCAAATGAAGCAAATGTCCTGTATAGTCAAAAACAAATCCCCGGCTAATTTCAGAGCGGCATAAACCACCGGCATTGTTCTCTTTTTCATAAAGGGCAAAAGAAAAATTACTATCTTTTTTTATTTTCTGTTTAAGATGATACGCACAGGATAAACCACTCAATCCCGCACCTAAAATTATTACTTTCACCT
Organism: uncultured bacterium; assembly: GCA_965371605.1. Taxonomy (GTDB): domain Bacteria; phylum CBDUZB01; class JAGLHV01; order JAGLHV01; family JAGLHV01; genus JAGLHV01. Next base: position 9,224 of record CBDUZB010000034.1, on the reverse strand, counting down.
TATCCTCCAAAAAATAATTTATACCCAATTCCAATGCGGGTTTGGAAAAAAATTTCAAACCCGCATTGGAATCACCTTATTCTAATTATTCATATTTTTTCAGAAAAACTTATAAATTATACCATTTTTTTTTAACAAATTGCAAAAATTCTTTAGTTAAAGTAGTGTCAAGATTTATTCTGACTTTCACTTTTTTTAAAAGCATTAAAATAGCTAATTTAATTTGCAACGGTATAATATCTTCAATTCATCACGAAAGGAAGAAACATTGGGGGCAAGTCGAATTATTTTTTCGTATTCTTCGATTGCTTTATCTAAATTCTTCCATTGTAAATACTTTTGCGCCAACTTCTTTTTATACCACACATTTCGAGGCTCTAATTCTACTGCAATTTTTAACTCATCCAAAGCTTTAAAGGAATATCCTTCTTTCTCGTAGATGTCTCCCAAAAGCATATGATATTGGGCATATACAGGATAAAAAAACACACTACGAAAAATATTTGTTTTCGCCTGAACTAATTTGCCATTTTTGAGAAAATCTTGTCCTTTTCTGTGAAATTGCGCACCTAAATGCGGCAGACTAAACAAAAAAACTAAAAACACAACTCCCAAATAAATGGGTATTTTGGTTAAATAAGAAATTTGTTCCACCTTGTTCTTCTCTTTGGGTAAAATTATCCCGATTAAAAAACAGCACGGAAAAGTAATGGCTATATTATGCAAATTAAACTCCACCCCTGCCTGTATCAGCACACTGCAGAAAGCAGCAAAAAACCCCGGATAGAGAAACCTCCTGGGAATTGTCTCCCGAAACAATCTTATTATTATCCACCCAAAAAGAACAAAACCCACTATTCCCATTTCAGCTAATAAATTCAGGTATTCATTGTGAGCATATTGAGCAGTATAAGTTCCTTCCATTCTTTTATACCGTGGATAATAATCTCTAAAAGATCCCACTCCTGAACCAAAAACGGGATAATCACTCCATAAGTTAAGCGTGTCTTCCCAGATAATCAACCGCTCATAGGAATGAACATCCCCTCTTTTAAACCCTCCCCCTATTTTTAAAAAAAAGAAACAATAAATTAAGGTCATCAAACCCACGACCAGTCCTGTAATCAAAAACTTTTTGTTTTTTATGTAAATTAATATTAGAAAGGAAAAAAGTAAAGCAATTAGGCCGGACCGTGAATTTGCCAAAAAAATAAGGATAAAACCTGTGATTAAATATAAAAACAAACATATTTTAATGCTCTTCTTTATCTCCCTCTTAAAGAAAAAAATTCCTCCGGCCACTAAAACAACAATGGTTAAGTACCCTGCCAAATGATTGTCGTTAGCCATTGAAGGGAAAAAAAATAAAGGTAATTGCTCAACCAGATTAGGTAATAATTTTCTCAATATTACCTGCAGCATTTTGAGCCCGCCAACGACCAAAAAGAAAACAGTAAATCGTCTAATACTATCCTTGTTATCAAAAATATTTATCACCATAATTAACAACAAATACCAACTAATAAACATAGATATTTGCATCAGGGTAAAAGCAAAATTGCATGTTTTAAATAAGGAAAACAAAGAATATAATAAAAGCAATAACAATGGCAGATTAATTCGAACAGTATAACGGGGAAAACGGGTTGTGAGCCATAAGAAAAAAATAACGGCCACTAATAAATTCACTAAGGAATTAGTAAAAAGATCAATAGTACTGGGAACAAACAAGGTTATTACCAGCAAAAAAAGAAGGCTATATTCTATTAATCTTTCTTTAATATGTCTCATAAAAAAAATACCGGATAAATTTATCATTTTACTTTAATTTTACTAAGTTCATTTCCCATTAAAAGGCTAAAAATTACTACAATAAAATAGGTTCCTAAAGCCACATAAAACGTTACTTTGGTTATAATAAAGGCAAGCAAACCTAAAATAAAACAAAACAAATAACTTAAAAGCACTATTTTTTTTCGGTCAAGCCCTAAAGATTCCAAACGCAATGCATAATGGTCCCGGCTGCCTAAGAATATTGATTTCCCCTGTTGAAAACGCAAAATCATTACCAGTAACGTATCATAAAGGGGTACCCCTAATATTAAAAGCGGAGAAAATAAAGCAATATTGTTAATATGGGTATAACTTCCTCCCAAAGAAATTGCTGCCAGTACAAATCCAATAAAAAGACTTCCTGAATCTCCCATAAAAATTTTAGCCGGTAGAAAATTATATTTTAAAAACCCTATGCAACTTCCCATTAAAGCAACCGCAGCAAAATTTACATAAATTTGTTCCGTGGGTAAACCGATAAAAAAGAAAAAAAGGCAGGCTATCATCGCTATCCCTGCCGATAAACCATCCATAACATCAATAATGTTAAAAGCATTAGTAATGCCCACAACCCATAAAATAGTTAAAAATACTGACAGATAACCAGGTGAAACAAACCTTATTCTAATGCCAAAAATAATTAAAATTATTGCCAGCAGGATTTGAATAAGAAATTTTATTTTAAAACTTACCGGTTTAATGTCATCTAAAAATCCTACCAGCATAATTATCATTCCTCCAAAAATAATTCCGCGCAAAGCCCGTAATGTCCCGGTAGGAAAAGAAGTAACAAAGCGAACAACAACTAGACTAATTATAAAACTAACTCCGATAGCTATTCCTCCCAGATATGGCACAGGTTCTTTATGAGTTTTTGCCTCATGACTATCAGGTAAATCTACAATGTTATATTTGATTGCTATTCGCCGCATTAAAGGCGTAAGTATAAAACTCAAAATAAAAGCAATTGAAAAAACTAAAAAATAAAGCATCTCTTCTCCTTTCTCCTTTTAAAATAAAAATTCTTTTTCAAATTCCCAACTTCCAAATACTCATAAATATTGTGTCACAAATAGTCATATTTCTTTTGATTTTAATGTCGAGTAATCAATCTCATAAACATATATGAATTTTTCGTTATATATACACCGTAAACATTTCTGCTTAAAGTTTTTATTAACCTGATATCCCCTATCCGTCCAATAAAAAACATGGTACCCCTTGGCTAACCTTTTTGCTTCCTGAGCATTATAAAAAATATGCGTTATTCCAAGTTGTTGCAATTTTTCTAACATTTCTTCCTCATTATCAGAATTATTCGCTATCTCAACTATCGGATTCAGATCAAAAACCGTAGCTGCTATATATTGTCTCTCACAATAGTACCCTCTCGTTTCTCCGATAAATAAAACCTTTACTTCCTCAGGCAAATTGCTATTTATAAATTTCACCCCTTTATAATAGTCTAATTTGTTTTTTAAATATTCTTCTCTTGTTTTCATACCCAACGCTACAGGGAAAGGATCCACCACCGTCTCTAAATATCCAAACAAGAAAAAATTACCCACCACAGAAATAACCAGCACTAATCTAATTAATTTCCATCCCTTTCCTTTGTTTTCAAGAGAAATCAAACAATGAGCAATTAAAATGCTTAAAAAGGGAAGAATTACTAACAGAAAACGAAGTACCTTTCCGGTTAATATCCAGATACAAAAATATAAGAAAACATATAGTTTAAGTTGTTTTATTATTCTAACATTTTTTTTCAAAAAAAATAAAAAAGGAAGAAAAAACAAAAATAAAGGACCCCACACAGCGCCCCAAACATCAAATCCTCCTCCAAATTTTATTCCTTGCATAGTTATTGTCCAGGGTAAAATAAGTAAATCAAAAAAACTATGAATAGTCATTCCATAAGTACGAATATGATTTATATAATTTTCCGCCAATTCCACATTGATATTATTTCCCTTAAATAATCCACATAAAAACGGGAAGAAAGGATTACCCGTATAGGCAAAATTTTTTATTAACCAAGGAAATAAAATTAAACAAGGCAAAAAAAGATAAACTACAAAATGCCTTAAAATATTCCCAAAATTCCTGTTCTTGTCTTTCATTACTAATTTCCACAAAACAAAAACGGTTAAAATAAAAAGATTAATTATTCCCGTATATTTCGTAGTTAGAGCTAATCCGTTAAAAACCGCTGAAATTATAAACCAGAAATATTTATTATGCTGCGACCAATTAATCAATGCATATACTGACATAAAAACGAAAAAAGTTAATCCTAAATCAATATACGTTCCCCCTGCCAAAAGCATTATTGCCGGCGTTGAAAAAAATACTAATATAGATAAAAAACTCATCTGCCGGTTTTGAAAATATCTTTTGCAAAAAGAATATATACCTAAAATCAACATTATCGCAAATGAAAAATGGATAAGATTAGCAACAATATCATCGCATAATAATAAAGCCATGGTATACATCATTTCCATGTTTTGAGGGAAATTGCTTAGCAAATTATAAGGAAAATAAATTATTTTATGCTGTTGAATATAACTACCCGGACAGGCAAGATGATAAACAAGAGAATCATAAAAAGTTGGTGGGGCAAAAGCTGCCGCCAAAGACATAAGCAAACCTATACCTAACGTTCCCATTAAGATTAAATTCCAAGCAGAAAAAGACTTTTTTTGTAGTTGTCCAACTGCGTTCATTACAGACAACGAAAAATATTTTATCTCCCCGTTGAGCAAAACAATTAAAGCTAAAAAAATAAAATAAAATAAACTCCGATAAAGCAAGCCGCAAATACCCAAAGCAAATACCAGATAAGATAAAATCCCCCAACCTAAACCTAAAGAAAAAACAAATTCCTCTAAAAACCCCATAAAAGAAACATTTAAAAACTTAAATACTTTAGAGCCCAATGCAAACCCTGTCAGAACAATTAAAAAAATAAAAAATATTTCTTTTAATTTTATCCCTAAACTAAGTATTGGAAAATTAGTAAAATAATTAACCCCGACTAAACTTATCCAGGATAAGAAAAATAACGGGATAAAATATTTTTTTATATAAAATTTTATGGCAAAAATAAACGACATTTTTTAATTCCCCATTTATATAGTAAAAATTTAATCAAAACAAACAAAGTTTTTATTCCATAAACTACGCTATTAATAAAGCTAATAGTCGAAGCCTCTTTAAAATACCGCGTAGGCACAGGAATTTCCCCTATTTTAAAATTAAAAACCACGGACTGCACCAATATCTCGGAGTCAAACACAAAATCATCCGAATTTTTGCCGAAAGGGATTTTTTCCAGTACTTTCCGATGAAAAGCACGAAAACCACTATGAAATTCACTCAGGTTTTGTCCTAAAATAATATTTTCAACAAAGGTTAAAAATCGATTACCGATATATTTATATTTAGGCATTCCCCCGGCTAAAGCTTCTCTTCGTGTCCTAATCCGGGTTCCAATCATTACATCACAAATCCCATCTTTAATTAACCCTGTCAAATAAGGAACAAGCCGGCTATCATACTGATAATCAGGATGAATCATTACTATAATCTCCGCCCCTCTTTTCAAAGCCTCTTCATAACAAGTTTTCTGATTAGCGCCATAACCTTTGTTTTCCTTATGCTCCAAAACCGTTATTCCCAAACTATGAGCAATGGCAACCGTATCATCACTACTTGCATCATCCCCTAAAATTACTTCATCCACTGCCCCCCGGGGAATATCCAAAAAAGTTTGTTTGATTGTGCTTTGGGCATTATATGCCGGCATAACGGCAATAACCTTCTTTTTATTATTATCTGTCATCCTCCTCCCTTTCTTCTATCCGAAATAAACTTACATCTTTTCCTTCCGCACAAATAAATAACCGGTAATTTTTACTCAACAAATGTTTGTTTTCAACATCCGATATGTCTGAAAGAAAAAAAACATTACCACCTCTTGCTAATCTATCAAAAATTATCTTTTGGACTAAGGAAAAATCTTTCTCCTTAAAGCGATCTAAAATTAAAGTATGCCTCCGGGAAAAATAAGGAATATATACTTTTCCTATAGCAAAAACACCCCTGCCCGAAATAATCACTAAATCCTCTTCGGAAGTGTTTTCTTTTACTAAATACGCTCTGTCCAGATTGACATTATTTATCTTCAGAGAATAAGGATATATCCCCCCACAAAAATTAGAAAAAACCAAACTAATCAAATCCCCGCTTAAACAAAAAAATTTTATTTTTTTATTAATCGGCAAAAATGAAAAAGATATGTAGATTAATAAATAAAGCGGTATTAATTCAGGCATTCTATACATTATAGTCCCCGGTTCCCAGGTAGAAAAAAACAAACTATAACATATTAACCAGCTCAAACACAAATTTATCATAAATTTATGTTTATAATAAATTTTTCCAAATCCCAGAAAAAGATAAAATAAAGCACTATAAAAAAAGATTTTGGATATATTAACCGCTACCTTAATTATTTGGAAGGGAAAAAGTTCTTTAATAAAAGATACCCGTTTTAAATTGAACCAGATTATATCCTGTAAGGATGACGGTATTTTTAAAAGATTATTCAGACTAAGCTGTCCATGCCAATTAAACGAATTAGTAGAAACATCCAGAGCATTGCCCAAAAACCATAAATAAATTCCCCGCAAATTAAAAATTTTAAGCACCGCAACTATTACCAACATATAAGATAAAACACAAAATGCGGCTAAAACAATTAAATAGAAAAAAATATTACGCAACTTTTGTTTTCTATTACTTTTATATTGCCATAAACATACACATACTACAGGAATAAAGATTATATGCGAAATATGAGACAAAACAGCCATTCCATGACAGAGACTAATTATAAAAAGAATGCTTTTTCCCGGTTTATGGTATTGAAAAAAAGAACTGTCATACCTTAAAAGTAAAATCACCAATAATAAAATAAAAAACATACCCAACAAATAAACCTGTGCTTCCATACTCCAAAGCCAATAACTGTAGGAAAAAGCTAAAAACAGACTCCATAAAAAAGCATATATCATATTTTTACTAATTTTTTCCATTAAAATAAAAAATAAAACAATTCCTCCGCTTCCCAAAAGGCAATTTAAAATTTGAAGAGAAAGAAGAGCTGTCCCACCATATCCGAAAAAAATCCTGATTAAATGATGAAAAAGATATCCGATAAAACCATAGATAAGATGGTTGCCATGAAAAAGATTCTTCATTTCCCCTAATTCGACAGCCATAGCACAAGCCACACCATCATAATTATACATCTTTGATAAAAAAGCAACATAGATAAAAAAAACAGCTATCCCTAAACCAAACGCCAAAATAAACCGGTCGAATTTTGTATCAAATAAATTCCGTGTCATTTGCTCCTCTTTTTACTTATCATTACTGCTTTTTTTTCAAAACTTAATGCTTTTGTCGATAAATATTTGATGCCAGACCTCTAAAACCAATAAGGACCACAGGCGATAAGAGTGGCTAACTCTTCCGCTGAAATGCTCCGTTAATAATCGTTCGATGCTCTCTTTCCTGAAATATCCACGTTGAATACTTTTTTGTGCTAAAAGTGTTTCCGTTAAATAATTTTTTAATTCACCCCTAAACCATTTACCTATCGGCACTCCAAAACCCATTTTCTTTCTGTTTAATATCTTATTCGGCAAAAATCCTTTTAAAGATTTCTTTAAAATATATTTGGAGGTTAATCCCTTTATTTTCCACTGATAAGGAAGTGTTGCGGTAAACTCCAAAAATTTATGGTCTAAAAAAGGAGAACGAGTCTCAAGACCATTCGCCATCGTAGCAATATCCATTTTAACCAACAAGTTTTCCGGCAGATAACTCTTAATATCAGTGTAAAAAATCTTGTCCAAAAAATCGGTTCCCTTTGCAGAATTATATATTTGAAGCAAATATTCGTTCGCATCAAAATCGATTACTTTTCTCTCCATTTCGTCCGTATAAAGAGCTCTTTTTTGAGCACTATTAAAAACAGAATGCCACTCAATATTTGGTAAAGGCATCGGTTTATCTGCGGATTGGACAAAACGTTTCATCTGTCTTAAGTAAGACTTTTCTCCTACTGATTCCGGAAAATGTTTAACCAGATATTTCCACATTGCTTTTCGCAATCCCAAAGGAACTTTCTGAAAAAACAACGCCATCTTATTAGCCCGATACCTATCATAGCCGCCAAAACTCTCATCCCCCCCATCTCCGTTCAAAGCTACTTTTACAAATTTAGCAGTTTCTTCGGCTACATAATAAGATGGAATACAAGAAGAATCCGCAAAAGGCTCATTATAATGCCAAACAATCCGCGGTAAAACATCCAACATTTTTGCTTTAACAATAAATTCGTGGTGCTGGGTATGAAAAAAATCAGCCACCATCCGGGCATGCTCCAATTCACTAAAATCTTCTTCCTCAAACCCGATACTAAAGGTTTTAACCGGTTTGGAACTAAATTTGCTCATCATCCCCACCACTGCCGAAGAATCAATACCACCGGAAAGAAAAGCACCCAGAGGAACATCACTGATCATTCTTAAATTAACTGCCTCTTCCAATCGGCTATTTATCTGGGCATATACTTCCTTCATTTTAAATTTTGAATTGCTAAAATCCAACTTTTGCCGATAATCAATGTCCCAGTATTTTGAAACTTTCACCTCCCCTGCAGCATTACAAATTAATATGCTTGCCGGAGGCAATTTTTTAATATTTTTGAATATGGTCAGAGGGCTGTGAACATACTTGTAAGTCATATATAAGTCAACTGCTTGCGGGTCTATCTGCCTTTCATTTTGATTATATTCCAGAAGAGATTTTATTTCCGAAGCAAAAATTAATTTATCATCTATTACAGTGTAAACAAGCGGTTTTTTACCCAACCGGTCCCGGGCTAAAAATAACTGTTTTGTTCCCTCATCCCAAATGGCAAAAGCAAACATCCCCCGCAAGTAATCAACACATTTAACACCATATTCCTCATATAAATGGACAATTACTTCTGTATCCGTATGCGTATAAAAACAATGCCCTTTTTTTTCTAATTCATCCCGTAAACTTTTGAAATTATATATTTCACCGTTAAAAGTAATCCAGATTTTTTTATTTTCATTATGAATAGGTTGTTTTCCGCTTTTTAAATCAATTATAGACAGTCTTCTATGTCCTAATCCTAACCGATATCCGCCATTAGCCATAGGCCATCCCAGATGTATCCCCTCTTCATCCGGACCGCGATAATTCATTACTTTACACATTTTACTTAAAAGCTCTTTATCTACAGTATTTTGTGAATTAAATTCAAAAATCCCGCATATCCCACACAT